>JAUMAI010000142.1:2172-11764 GCA_032116775.1 Pirellula sp.
GGTCCAGCGTCCCAGTTCCTTGCGATCCGCATCCAACAACAGTAACGTGAACCCATCCAGTCGCCCTTCAAAGCCACTGCGATTAGAGATGGTTATCTTTTCCACTTTGGTCGCTTGGCCGAGATCAACCTCCCACCATGGATCGGTGGTTCCAGCATTGGTCGTATGGGTTTGCCCACCCTTCGCCCAATCCGGGTCTTTGTTTCCATCGATAGCTCTTGCCGCAACTCCTGGTGCATGGGTACTGGATTGTGTCGCGCGGCCCTCGCGCGCAATATTTTTACTTCCGCTAAAAACTTCAACTTCGGCCAAAGTTAAAATTCTCTTCTCACCCGGTAACTCAATGCGCACAAACCGCACTGCTTTATCCGCCATCGACTCGGTTGGGATCTTTTTCGCTGACGTGACGTTTGCCGTTTCAGTTTTGGGCTTGGCGGGTTCTTCATCACTGGTGTTGTTATTGGCTGGAATTGGGCTTTCAAAACCAACATACATTTCGGGCCGAACACCTCGCGCATGCCCACCAAAACGATACGTATTGGGCTTAAAGGGACCCACAAACGTTATGTTTAAATCGGGAACGATTGAGGCTTCCATTCCCAAAGCCCAATAACAGCCATTGACCAACATGCGACGGTAGCCATCGTTTAATAAATCTTCCGGAGTACCATAGAGCGTGGTAAAAACACGACCGACCTTTCCTGAAGTCGATTTGTAACTCCGGGTCCATTCGGAAGGCATCGGACCTTTGGTTGTATCGGCGGGAGAGTCAGGCGTCATACCATTTAAGGGTTGGGCCATCGTTAGCACATCGCCATCAATCGGCTTTCCGACATAACCACCTGCTTGCACCCAAACATCACGCACTCCCTGCAAGATCGGATGAGATTTACGCGACTCAACAATCGTTATTTTGGTGCTTTGTTGATGATTCTTTCCATAGTGACCTACCCAGGTTTGCCCCAATACTTGATGTCCGAAACCAAGCTCATAGTCGGTCCCTTTGTAATCGAACGAATATTTAGCGTAGCTTTCTTTGGCTGGTATCTTGAAAGCATGAGTTGAGGTTCGCAAACCAACCACTGGCCCACCACGCTTTAAATACTCATCAAAGTATTTCATTTGCTCATCTGGAAGATCCTGAAATCTAAGAAACACGACAGCCAAGTCTGCGGTATCGAGCGCATTAATGCCCGGTATATTGGAATTCCCAGCCACGATCTCACCGTTTGCCGGATCAATATTAAATAGCACCGTGCACTTAAAACCGTGGTGCTTCGCGAGGATGCGAGCTAAAGCGGGCAATGACTCCTCGGAACGATACTCGTGATCCCCCGCCAAGAAGACAATGTGCTTGCCTTTTCCAGGACCATTGTCTCCTTGATACACCAAGCTCTCGCCGCGTAGTGCATTTGCTGAGATAAAGAGAGCGATGAAGGATAGGGACTGAACTAGCAACAAAAGAGGTTTAATGTGAGACACTCGCAGACCTATTGTTTCAAAAAGAACTGAATTGCTTGAGTTTAACTTTGATCTAACTTAGAACTTCCCGTATTGAAGCTGAACTAACGAATTTAGCGAGACACAGATCAGCGAATCGTGAATCGCAACATTTTCGCGACGACCACGACGACCAAGGGTTCGCTTACCTAATGGAATTTGACATCCCCATTCGTTCCGGATAGTTACTGAGTGAACCTGAATACAGGATAACCGATTGTAGATCGATTTGGGACAGCTGCCGTACCTCTTTTAGCTCGTCGATCTAACATTTCATCCATCAAAACAGCAACTAGTCCACCTCAGAAGTAGTATGCAATCCATAACCGCCCATCAACTGCTGAACAAAACAGAAAGTCTCTCTAAACCCATGCGAGATAAACTTATCTGTGGAATAGATAAAGACAAAATGAAGAAAGCTAAGCAGGCCCCGTCCGTTGACTTTACCAGCCATCTTTGGATGTGCCTCATCGTACTAATCTTGGTTATATCGCCGTTGATTGCTCACGCAGATACTCCCAACATACTTCTGATATTAGCGGATGATCTCGGCTACGGTGATGTGAGTTGCTACAACGATGAATCGAAAGTCGCTACGCCTAACCTCGACCGAATAGCCCAAGAAGGGATGCGATTCACCGATGCGCATAGTCCGTGTACGGTGTGCACTCCAACTCGATACGGATTAATGACGGGCCAAATGCCGTTTCGTATCCCGAATGGCGGCACTGTCTTTACCGGCGTTGGAGGACCATCGTTGATCAAGCCAGGAAGACTGACATTACCCGACATGCTACGTCAACAAGGTTATTCGACTGCCTGCGTTGGCAAATGGCACTTAGGTTTCACATTCTATGACAAAGCTGGACAGCCCATTACAGCCAACGGAATCGAAGGAGTAGAGAAAGTCGATTTCACACGTCGCATCAGTGGTGGTCCGACCGATCATGGTTTTGAGTCTTTCTTCGGAACGGCATGTTGTCCGACCACGGATTGGCTCTACGCATTTATCGAAAACGACCACATACCTGTAAAGCCCACGACAACCATCGATAAATCGAATCTTCCAAAACATCCGTATGCCAATGACTGCCGTCCTGGGCTTATCGCACCCAATTTTGATATGGAAGAAGTCGACCTTACCTTTCTTAAAAAAAGCCAGGCGTTTCTGGAAAAGCATGCTCGTGATAACCCACAGAAACCTTTCTTTCTTTTTCATTCAGCACAGGCGGTACATTTACCTTCTTTTGCTGCGTCGCAATTTAAAGAAAAGTCTCAAGCCGGACCGCATGGCGATTTTATTCTTGAGCTTGACTACATCGTCGGAGAGTTAATGACGACACTCGATCGACTGGGCCTCGCGCAGAATACGCTTGTCATCTTCACGAGTGATAACGGTCCAGAGGTGACCTCGGTAATCCACATGCGAGCAGACTATGGACATGATGGAGCGAGGCCTTGGCGAGGTGTCAAACGCGATCAGTGGGAAGGTGGACACCGAGTCCCGTTCCTCGTTCGCTGGCCGGGCAAGGTTCCAGCCAATAGCGTGAGTTCACAACTCACAAGCCTTACCGATGTCATGGCAACGATCGCAGCGATAACCGACTATGAATTACCAGGGAATATGGCTGAGGACAGTTTCAACCTACTTCCCGCATGGCTCGACACAGACCAGCCACAAATCCGACCATTCTTGCTGACTCAAGCTTTTAGCGGCTTGCGAACACTCTCTATTCGCCGCGGCGAATGGAAATATATTGACCACAGCGGTTCTGGTGGCAATCGATATGACAAGGATCCGCTCTTGAGACGGTATATCATTCCAGAGCTAGCTCCACAGGCCCCAGGCCAACTGTATAACCTGGTCACCGATCCAGGAGAAAAAATTAATCTGTATGACAAGCAGCCTGCTAGGGTGAAAGAGCTTAAAGCATTGCTTGAAAAGACGAAAGCAACGGGTAGAAGTCGGTAGATTGGTAAACGACGAAGCCTAGCTGACCATGACTTCCGCGGACACGGGCACAGCCCGCGTCCGCGGGTTAATTCTCTTATTTGCACCTAGCTGTCCATGAGTTCCGAGGACATGGGACAAGCCCATGTCCTCGGTCTTATCCTCTCAGAACGGACGCATCACCCGCAACTTAGGCACGGGTTTACCCCGCAGCACACGGGCGTCTCGACCGCTGCGTAGGCACGGGTTTACCCCGTGCCTATGCAACTCATGGACAGCTAAGACTCGGTTCATAAAAAAAATTCCGCAGGCATGGGTTTATCCCGTGCCTGCGGAACTCATCAGTAGCCGAACATGCTTCCCAAGGACACGGGGTAAACCCATATCCTCGGTTTTATCCCCGATACTTTCGTTTGTGCCTATTGTAAGAAGTTAGGCAGCGGTGTCCCACCGTTGCGACCGGTTGCCGGGAGTTGTAACATCGAATCAACCGCTTCACCGTTACCATTGTCGACCACCGAGTAACAGTCACCGACATGTCCGTTCGGGATCAATAATTGCGGATGGTCGAATGGAGCACGACGATAACGCACGCGTTCGTCCGTCAGTGCTCTCATGAAAGCGACCAAAGCATCTTTCTCTTTATCCGTCAGCCCAAGTTTCACAATGTCAGCATCCAAATCAGCGGCATTTTGCGTTGGGAAGTCGCCACCGCGGTTGTAGAAGTCCATCACTTCACGCAATGTGCGTTGTCCACCGTTATGGAAGTAAGGAGCCGTCAGTTCGATGTTGCGTAGACCAGGAGTCTTGAAGGCACCATCAGCCACAACCCGCTCCCCAGCGGTCAATGTCAAGTTCGGCGCGACGCCAACCACGCTTTGAAATGTTGTAGGTCCAAAGACGCTGAGCAAACGAGCCTCTGATAATGGGAATCCGAACGGATCGACACCACCGATGCCTAGATCTTCACGAGTTGGACGTACGGCAATGTTGTAAAAACCGTTGTCATATACGCCACTCTGTCCATTCCCCATCAGCATGCGTTCAAGCCTTCCCAGGTTGACATTCTGTACCGAGGCTCCTGTGAACTCTGCACCTTTATGGCAGGCTGCACATTTGCCCTTATTGAAAAAGAGATCCAAGCCTTGAATTTGCTGCGCTGTTAAGGCTGAGGTATTTCCTTCCGCATAGCTGTCATAAGGCGTTTGATCAGAGACCAATATCGATTCATACAATTGCACAGACAGACCGAAGAACAAGCTAAAGTTCGCTTCCATCTGCGTGTAAGTCACTT
Organism: Pirellula sp.; assembly: GCA_032116775.1. GTDB lineage: Bacteria > Planctomycetota > Planctomycetia > Pirellulales > Pirellulaceae > JAFLCP01. The sequence goes on from JAUMAI010000142.1 coordinate 6,918, forward strand.
TGGTTGGAGATAACTTCGGTCCCTGCGTGGCATTGGCCAGCGACTCCGATGAATCGGCATGAGCAGTTCCGAACGAAGTACCTGAAATGGCATCGATTTCCACATTAACCGTCCCTTGCCACCATTCTGGTCGGAAGGCTTCACGAATCATCTGCGCATAGTCGGTTGTAGACAAGCCAGGAGTCTGGCCGCGACTTAATGGCCCAAGAACACTATCATCAGGATGAACTAACTGTAGCGCCAATGGACGTTTTGAAAGCAAACGTCTTCCCAGCTCAGGGAAAAGCTTACCCGCCGATGACATTTCAAAAGCACTCAACGGAGGCCCAACGGCTTGCGAAGCAAGACTCGCATTGTCTATAGCAACCGATACCGCCCTAACTTGAGTTGGCCTCTGAGCTACGAATACGCGTGCGGAAGCGTCACGAAGTCCAAATGGATTAACGCCATTGAAAATATCGACAGCACGACCATCCCAAAAATTACGATGGTTAAAAACTGCATTGATTGCCGTAGGAGAGTTCCTCGGCTCCACACGACGTGTGTTAATGCTTCCTACATGAAATACTTCATCGTAGATGGAAGCACTGATTTCATTCTTTGCCTGATCAAGCCCAAGGTATTGACGGAAGAACACACCCTGGGAACTCGCGACGTCATTACGATCCGAAAGCACCGTCGAATTTGGATCGTTAATATCTCGCAGCTTTCGGAAAGGAAAATCTGTCGTCTTTAACGTGTAATTGGGACCGCCCACTTGAAAAGTGTTATCAGGCAAAGGATTACCTTGGGCATCCACTCGCAACAAGCCAGGGCTGACTTGGTTCTTGGCGCGGTTATCTGCTCCAGCGTGGAAATGACAACTTGCACATGCGGTAATGTTGTCGCTCCCTACTTGCATATCCCAAAAGAGCGCCTTGCCAAGTCGTATTGCCGCCATTTCATTAGCGACAAAACTAGAGAGGTTCGATGGACGTGGAATCGGCACTTGCCGCAGCGACTGAAGCGGAGGCAGAGGTGGTGGCGGTGGAGGCGCTGGTGCGGCCGTTGGATCGTTGCCTCCCCCTTTTTTCTTGCTTTGAGCTTGGGCGGGGGACGCGAAGAATACGACGAGGTTTAATGCCAAAGCAAACCAAACTAGTGACGATTTCATAGCGACTTTACAACCGATGTTGTGTGAGAACGAAAGCAACTCAAACCCATTTGCCCCGATTGCAACATCGTATCGCCATCACTTAACAGGCATTAACACGCGTTTACGCTACACAGATTCTGTGCCATCCTTATCGTCTACGCGCACACTCCATGATATTCTGCGCACCAAAATGCAACAGACATAATATCTTTAAACTTTCGCAATCTTTACTCTGCGGGCTTCGGCAATTGAAATCCTGACAAGACTACCGATTTATCTGCAATTTGCCGAAGCGACAATGACAGGTTCGTTCAGGGTATTAACTGTGCGGAAACGCCACACACTGAAAGATCCTTAACCTTTTTTCCGCTAAGACGAAGATGGATGGGTGATTTTCGTTAGCGACTGATGCGAGCGAGGAGAAGTTTCCCCAGCGAGCTTTTTAAGTGAGAAACCCGATCGCTAGCACGGTGCTCGCTGAACCTACAAAACACAATAAAGCACCGGTACTGACTTCATTGGATTTGGATTGCATATTAAATGGCGATGAAATAAGGAACTGCCCTGCAGATGCCGCTTTGAGAGCGGAGAAGGTATCCTCGCCGATGAAGCTCATTGATCAGCAGATTCTCGCCCCAGGATGTTCATCGCGCAAGAGGCGATCTTCGAACGATGAAAGAACGTCAAACCGTCGAAACGAAATTGAACACAACTGCTCATCCGGTCCATCGTGAATTCGCAATCACTCATGAAAAATAGCCTGGTGCTAGAGTGTAGATCCGGCTTTGCGGCTCTACACTCTATGCATCAGGCTTAGCAAAAATGTTTTAGCTTAAAGGCTATTAGCGCTTACGGTCAGTCTTGCCGTTTGGAGATCCGTCACAACCACCGTTGCCCCAACCGTTGTTGCCTTTACCGCCCTTACCCGATCGTCCGCGGCAAGATGAGCCACGACCTGAGCGACCACCCGAACGTCCGCGGCCCGAACCGCCACGACCAGAATAGCCACCGAACCAGCAGGAGCTTGGAACAATTCGTTCTTCAAGTTTGGTCAATTGGAAACGTGCCATGATAAATCTCTCTTTTCTTGCGTCTAAATGTACATTTATGCCCAGTCGTTCCGACGACTGCCGCCACGACCTTCAAGATAATCAGTTGCGCAACCAAAACAACATTTTGGCGTTAAATTTACCCTAAATTCCCCACGCTAACTTTTATGATAGCAAAACATGGCGATGCAATCGGTGCAGTCCAAATAACCCGGTGTTTGGCCATCGTGCTTCAGCCTGCAAACAGCCGCCTGCCCCCCTCGTATTAGGCATGCTTCGCGATCACCCGCACCGAAAATGCGTTCCCCCCTGCCCTTGCTGCCGTTTCTCCGTTGGCATGAACTCACCGAATGTCCTTGGGGCCCTCTTCTTCGTCGGCATGGGTTCATCCGATGTCCTTGGGGCCATCTTCTCCGTCGGCATGGGTTCATCCCATGCCGACGGAACACATGGTCAGCTAAGAAAAGCGAACCAAACACTACTCGCGCATCGGATGCATGGGGTTACCCCATGTATCCGAAACTCATGGTCGGCTAGCCGTCTATGGTTTCTCGGGATACAGATAGAGCCCGATGTCCTCGGTACCGTCATGGGGAAGGTTTTACCCCTTCTATCAGCGATTTACAGACTTCGATAAGACGCAGCCCGAGCATGGCGTTCGGGCGCCTAGCTGTGTTTTTCTATGATCGATAGAACGATATCGAAATCGAAAGGCTGTAGACGCCCCGTCACTTTACGCTGTGCCGTTTCCAGCAAAAAGTCTTCCGGCAATTCCTGACGGTCAAAGTATGGAAACCAAGTCAGACCCTGTAGATGAGCCATCTTCGCTTGCTTGACCGCTGCACTCTCTCCCTCGTCATCCAATAAACAGATACTTGGTTTGCCGAAATAGATAGACTCTGCCAGGATTGAAGAAATCGTACTACTAATTACCAAGTCGGCAGCTTGTATCAAGCGAATTGAACTTGTATCCGCATCGACGAGGGTTGCCTCCGTCTGCTCGCGTATCAGGCGTTCAACCGCCTCAATTCCTTTCCATGCCGGCATTTTCACATATACATTTTTTTTTAGTACGGGACGCAGATAGTCCACCATCCCCTGATCGCCATATTTCATTTGCAAGTGCTGAATCATGCTCACAAACAAAACAATTTTAAGAGCCTCACCTCTCAGTGGAATTAAAGCTTCGGGTAATAAAGTATGGTATTTTATCCAACCCGCTTCAATGCACTTCGTAGCAGAGCCGACTTGTTGCTGTAATTCATCTGCAGAAAATGGGGCTAGCACATAATCGTACAGATCTAAATTACTATACTCATTAACATTCGAATCACCATAGGGTGACAACAGGTCGTGTGGAGTGAAAATCGAGATCCTTGGCCGAAGTAGCGCCATGACTTCGACAGGCGCCAAGTAATTTGTATAGTTCGCGCAAAACCTTGGGATGATTAGCTTGGCGACACGCCTCGATAAAGTCGTATGCGCGGAGGTGATATAGATCGTTGGTTGATGTGATAACTCACTCAACTTCTTTTTGATACAGCCATCAACTCTGCCAAAGTCGAAATCAACCACCTCTACATGATTAGATCTTAAATATTGCACGAGGTCACCGAGCACATATTCGCTATCTGCGCCAGATGTTACTACCTTCATGCCTCGGTTCTCCTGGTTGGCTATAACGAACTAGCTGATAATCCGGTAACCTGAAACCGATCTCCTCTGAGCCTAATACCGTAGCAGGAGTTACGTTTGAGATCCGCATCGCTAATCTGTAATGGTGCATGGCGATCGACGCCAAATGAGACGGAATCTTTTGATACTGCCATGGTAAGGTCTGCCGTGTGCAGACTGGCACTGTGGTTGTGACCCTGAAACTCAACCCGGGAACATGCAATTCGTTCCCAATTCAGGCCGCATTTCCAGATACTGATCTGGCCAGCATCGAGCGCAGTAAGCTCAAGGAGACCGGTGTACATACCGCTATCACCAGGACCTTGATAACAGCATACCAATCCCACAAAAGATGAATCGGTACCGTGATTTCCCCAGCGAATGGTGGTACTAACTGATGATATACAACCCTTTCTGGATCGATCAATTGCGAGAGTTATCTCTTCATTACCCTGGGTCGTAAGCCAAGATTTGCCACCGAACCAACTATTTTTGCATTGCAAAATTGGCCTACCAATGAGCTCCCATGGAAGTGCCTGATCCATTGTTAAGGCACGGCGACTAGCAATGAGACAACAATCGTTTGCATTTGGCTGAAAGTAGGGAACCGTGGAGAGCAGATCGTAATCTCCCGAGGACTGCCCAGAGACTGAGGAATAATCGAGCAGAGGAATTTGCTTTGCAAAGAGCCCTGAGGATGGATGAGCCTCTACGATTTCGTAAAAGCCCGCTCGATGAAGTGCAACTCGAAAAGCATGCTTGCGATAATCATTATCGTTGAGAACAACGAAGAGCTGCTCCGAGCAGATTTGTCGGCAACAATTGGCATTTTCCGGTTGGCGGATCAATGATTCGGAGAGGGCGTGACCTAAGACACCAACTTTCGAAAACCTCCGGTTTTCTAAGTCATTCAAAATCGCAGAAAACCGTTCAACTGCAGAAACCTCAACCACTTGGCTGTTCGGAAAAGCAGTGCTAGCCCTGTGATA
>JAUMAI010000143.1:0-578 GCA_032116775.1 Pirellula sp.
AAGGAGTGCTTCACGATGAAGTTGAAGCAATAAATTTAGAACACGGAGAGGTTGTAAGCGATACCATGGAGCGGGAAGTGACCCTCCAGTGAGATGGCCCTGCACAGCTAGCCGGGATCCTGGATCTCAAGCTTCCCAAACTAGTCAAATGCACTCGGGTAGGTACCGCTCGTCGAAACTCTGTCTTCAGGTGCACCGGTGTTAGCCCAGAACCTAGTGCGCAATATTCAGGAGCGGCTTTCATTATGAACTCTCGGAAACATCAGATTGCTCGCACCATTTCGGTCACGGTTGACACCGAAGAAGAGGGATTATGGAGTGGTGGCTACCCGGTAAAAAACTGTACCACGAACAACCTCAGGGGTTTAGCGAGATTCCAGGAGCTCTGTGAGAAATATGGCGTCCCACCTACCTACTTGATCGATGCGCCCGTTTTGGACGATGCACAGGCGATCGCGGATCTTAAGCGATGGCATGCCGGTGGTCGATGTGAGATCGGAAGCCATTGCCATCCTTGGTGCAATCCTCCAATTATAACAGAGTCGGTTTCCAACACGGAAAGCTTCATTTGCAATCTT
>JAUMAI010000143.1:588-2508 GCA_032116775.1 Pirellula sp.
ATGAATCGAGTGTTGGCCCACTTGTCAAGCTTGGATACCTACTCGATACGAGCGTCCTGCCTTGGTTCAGCTACCAAGACAGTATGGGGCCATGCTTTAGGCATTATGACAGGACTCCAACCCACGTGACGGATTCCATGGGTACGAAGAAGCTACTAGAGATACCGATCACCACCGGGTTTACTTCCAAGGGGGCCTACGGATTGCGACGGCGCTTTCATAAGTTGATTGATACACCCATTGGACGATCAACGAAATTAGCTGCGGTTTGCTCTCGCATTGGGCTAACAAGGCATGTGAAGTTGTCCCCGGAGGGAACAACGCTCGGTGAGCTTGTGGGCTTGGTAGAGAGTTCTCTCCATGACGGAGTGAATCATTTAGTGCTTATGCTTCACAGCACGTCACTGCTACCGGGGTTTTCTCCTTATGCCAAAGATGCCGCCGGTGTGGAAGCTTTGTATAATCGATTGGACGGCATTCTCGAGTGCGCAACGAAACGATTTTCTTGTGACGGAATCATGTTATCCGATATTCCTAAACTCCTGCCGGTAAAAGAAGCCGAATAACCTTTTTGCATGAGTCTATCTCCGACTAAAAACGGGTTCGTGCGAGTCAGTCAAAACCAAGTTCTTGACTTTGCACGATGGACCGGGGACTGCAATCCGATCCACGTCGATCCGGTGGCCGCTAAAGAGTCGGCATTCGGTGGCACAATCTGCCACGGCATGCTCGTACTCATCGAGTCGCTTGCTCATTGGGATCTACCACTCGATTGTTTTCCAAAACCTCTTCGTTCACTCCAGGTACAGTTCCGCAGCGAAGTTCGTCCCGATACCAGCAGCAAGAATCTCTTCGTGATGACGGATTCGGGCCTGTCTGGTAAGCTTTCGTCCAAAGACTCTCTGCAAATGGAACTTACAGCCCAATGGCTGGAAGATGAATCCAAAGGCACTTCCTCACCCCTGGACCAACGTTTCTCATGGATGCAGGCGGCCAGATCCTCTGGCATCGCGACATCGGTCAACGAGCAACCCCAGCCTTGGACGACCGATGAGTTTCAAAAGGGGGTTGAGACCCTCGGTGTCCATCGCTTCGCAGACCACTTGCTCTCGGAGTCGAGCAAGCTAAGTCGGGTTCAGGAACAGGTCGTTGGGCTTTGCAGTTTCATCGTCGGCATGAGAGTGCCTGGGCTCTCGTCTCTGTTTACGCGATTGAAAACTGAATTTGTCGCTGCTCCGCCGGCGACCGAGGAACTGCTCTATCGATTGACTTTGCAGAGCTATGATGAAAACTTCCGCATTTTGGAGATGCAATTGGAGGTCGCAACCGGTGATATGCAACCGGTGGCTTGTTGCCAGATTGAATGCTACGTTAGATTTCCTAAGCTGGAGCCTCGACTTGAGACCTATGACGGAATCGTCCCCGATTCAGCATCGCAATCGTTGGCCGGGAGAATTTCATTGGTCTGTGGTGCTAGTCGCGGTCTAGGTGCCGACATCGCGGCTGCCTTGGCGTCGGCTGGCTGTGTTACGTATTTAGCAAGTCGAAGTCGCTCCAAAACCACAGACGATCTAGTATCGCAAATTCAACAACGTGGGGGCCAGGTCCATGTCCTTCTGGGGAATGTCGGCGATCCGAACTGGTGCACAAGCACCGCTGAGCTTATCGAACAGACTCATGGGCGTTTGGACCACTTGGTGCTTAACGCTTGTGAATTGCCTGACCTCAAGGAGTTGGCAGACACCGACCCGATCGCTTCTGCAGGCTATATTCAACGCAATATCGCTTTATACCAGCAGCCCCTGATGCATTTTCTGGGGTTGTTAAAACGTTCCGAAGGAACTGTGGCGGCAATATCCTCCTCTGCTGTCGAGGAGATTCCCTTTGGCTTTGGCGATTATGTCTCGGTGAAGCTCGCCT
>JAUMAI010000144.1:0-2139 GCA_032116775.1 Pirellula sp.
TGCGGCGAAACAATCTGGCATCTAAACATGGTGCTGGTAGCTTATCTCCCTCAAGACAACGTAAGATTATTGCTAAAAAAAGAGCTACATCGATGAGCGATTCACCTCTCAACCAAATCGTCAAGACGATGCTAGCAAATTCTGCGATTCAAAAAGAGGAGATAGCCGCTCCTGCCCAGATCAACCAGGAGGAAACTGTAGCGACAGCCGACTCCAGTCCCAAGCCTGCCAGAGTATCTGGCATCCACAGGGATTTTCATCAAGAGTCGCAGCAGGTGGATTCGACGACACTGTCGCTCGAGCCCTTCCCTCAAGCCATGAATACTATGCAATTGGACCTAGAATTAGACGCGTCTGCCGAAAGCTTAAGCGATATAGGCGAGAGTCGACTAAAACGATGGCTAGCAGCGATAAGTCGTGGTTTCCAAAACTTTACCAATGACTTACTCGACCTCTCTCTACCACCAAGTTGTTTAGTCTGTAAAGAATCGCTTGGCGACAGCACACATTTTATTTGCCAAGACTGCCTGCCGAAGCTGAACTTGGTTCAACACGGTTGCCTCCGTTGCGGGTCACCATTACCGAAAGTCGTACCTGAAACAGATGGTTGTATTCGTTGCCATGGCAAACACTGGTCGTTCCAGAGGGCCATTGCTGTCGGACCTTATCATGGTCTGCTCAAGAACATGGTCATTGCGATGAAGAAACCACGTTTTGAAACAACGACTATATACTTTGGTAAGCTCTTAGCAAAACGCTTAGTGCAAACTGAACTTGTGAATGAAATCGACTTGATTATCCCGGTACCATCACATTGGTGGCGCAGAATGACACGTAGAATTTCAACCGCGGAAATACTTGCGGAGACCGTCGCCTGCGAGCTCGAGTTGCCCTGGAGTAGGAATTATGCGTGGCGGTCGCGGTACACCAGCAAGCAGGGAATGCTCAAGGCCGCTGAACGCGGTAACAATGTCAAGGGAGCATTTAAAGCCAAGTTCCCTCGCAAAATGCTTAATCAACGAATTTTACTGGTGGATGATGTTTTAACTTCCGGTGCAACAGCCAACGAGGTCACGAAAGCCTTGCTTGATGCGGGAGCACAATCGGTGATGGTAGGTGCTGTGGCCAGAGCGCTTGGAAATCAGAAATCTAGGTTGGTCAACAGCGGTGCGTTACGCGATCCTTAATTATTTCAACCAGCCGTAACAGGACGGCATTTGAATCGTCTGATGATTCGCAAAATCTATCTGCCTTCCTATCCCGTTGCCAACAAGCGGAAAGAAAGCGATCATGGTACGCAATAGCGATCGAAAAGCAACCTTACCCACGAAGACCTGCCCTACCTGCCAACGCCCTTTCGCGTGGCGCAAGAAGTGGGCTAAGAATTGGGAGAATGTAGTCTATTGCAGTCAGGCCTGTAGGTCGGCAGCTCGGACGCGTCAAAAGTAAAGGAACTGCATGGCTTCACTGTACGTAATCCGCGGCAAAAACCAAGGAAGACATTTTGTTCTACGCAGTGGAACTGCTACGCTTGGACGAGACGCCTCTAATCCTATACACCTGCAAGATACAGAAGTGTCGCGCAGACATGCAGAGATTCGCGAGGCGGGTGTCAATGAGTATGAGTTAATCGATCTTGGCTCATCAAACGGCACGTTTGTCAACGGCGTGAAGGTTGAACGCTTAGCCATTCGGTCTGGTGATCGAATTCAGGTGGGCAAAACTCTCATGATTTTTACGGGAGGTCCAGAACCAGTATCTCCCTCGTCGAATCATGGCGTCGATATTATCCGGCAAGTTAAAGCGACCGAATTATCTAGCATTCGCAGCAGTCTCACCTTCTCAGCAACTCAACCACCTGCGACCATCAAAGCCTCACAGTCGGGTGAAGCTAGACAGACAACAGCCACCTCGAGCCAATGGCGTATTCTGTTCGAAGCCTCCCAAGCAATCCGTCGTACGCTCGATGTGGATCAATTACTCAATGAAATCCTGGAATTGATCTTTAGCTCAATTCAGTGCGATCGCGGTTGTATCATGTTGGTGGACGAAGAGTCCGAACAGCTACAACCGGCAGCTCGACGCAACCGCCGCGGTGGTAAAATCAGTGATCGCATAGAAATCAGCAAGACGATTCTG
>JAUMAI010000145.1:0-2762 GCA_032116775.1 Pirellula sp.
TACACCGATGCTGGTGGCGAAGTGAAAGTGTCTGTGGTAGCAGAAGATCCCTGGATTTGCATTCGTGTTACCGATACTGGAATTGGGATACCTGAAGAGGATCATGAACGTATCTTCGAGCGTTTTTATCGCGTGGAGAAGGCCAGGACTTCTGAGCGAGGCGGCACGGGATTGGGGTTGGCCATCGTCAAGCATCTGGTGCGAGCGATGGGCGGGACGATTCGACTGGAGAGTCAGCTAGGTATCGGAAGCACGTTTGAAGTGCGGTTGCGAGGCGTTTCTCGCGGTGAGTCGAATTGAGGCTGTTGCGGCTGACGCGAAAATCTCATGCTTGGTGCCCTCGCCTGGACCGTGAGGCGTGGGTCTTGGTCATTTTGGGGCGATTTTGGCGAGCGATTTTGGTGTCCAAGGGATGCTTTGGGATGCCTAGGTCCCCTATCGTGGGGAATTTGCTTACAATTAGACCAACAAGGTCTGTTCTTAATGTTTCCTTAACGAATTATTCACAATAGTCGATTAACTTCTGTCGCCGTTGGATTGGGGTAACGTCCCCTACACGATATGGCTAGCCAAGCCGCCCTCCCTGAAAATTCCGAATCGCTTCAAGGAGGTTGGGCAAACAAAGGCGACTGGGGTGTGATCTGTTGGATTCGTTAGTCCATTAGATAGCCTAAGCTTGAGTATTGACCATCAAGTCGTCGTTTTTTGTTGGGAAAGGAAAGTCCTGGATGTCACGTCATTTACAGCATGATTTGGATGAGGCATACCACAACTTGCTATTTTTGTCGGGCATGGTCGAGGAGATGATCGACCAAGCTGTGGTGTCGCTCTGCGAACGCCGACGCGATTTAGCGGATGAAGTGATTGCCAAAGATGCCGAGATCGATCGCAAAGAAGTGCGTATCGAAGAAGAGTGCTTAAAGATGTTGGCATTGCACCAACCGGTAGCGGCCGATTTGAGAAAAGTTACGACCATGATGAAGGTCAATAATGACTTGGAACGCATGGCAGACTTGGCGTGTAATATTGCGGAGCGGGCTCACAGTCTCAGTCCAACACCTGACTTCCCTATCCCGCAGAAAATCAATCAGATGGTTCAATTAACCACTGGTATGGTTCGGCAAGGTTTGGATGCATTTGTCAATTTGGATCTCGATCTTGCGTATCGCGTGATCAGCCAGGATGACATGGTCGATGGGTTAAATGTCCAGGTGATTGACGAGATTACAACCTTGATGGAGGGGCGTCCCAGTTGGGTCACGCCAGGCTTGCATTGTTTTTCGGCAGCCCGCCATCTGGAACGCATCGCTGATCATGCCACCAATATCGCCGAAGATGTTGTGTACATGGTCAATGGTGTTATCGTACGTCATCGCCGTGACTGGCCCAAACCAGCCAGTAAACCAGCGGGAAATTCCGAGAGCAATTAGCTGGAGTAGATAGGCGGTATGCCAAAGCCAAAGGTACTCGTTGTTGAAGATGATCGATCGCTGGCAGAGGTATTGGAATACAATCTGGACAAGGCCGGTTATGAAGTTTATAAGGCTCATGATGGCCGTGATGGAATCAATCAGGCTCAATTACGTTTGCCGGACATCATCGTCTTGGATGTGATGTTGCCGGTCATCGATGGACTTGAAGTATGTCGACAGTTAAGAGCCTCGCAAGAGACTCGTAACGCCTTGATCATCATGTTGACAGCTAAGGGAGAAGAGACGGATCAACTGGTTGGTTTTTCCGTCGGTGCTGATGACTATGTTGTTAAGCCCTTTAGCGTGCGGGTACTGCTCGAGCGGATCAAAGCTTTGCGTCGCAGACGAGCTGAAGCGACCGACCAGGAAGCGGATACAATTGCCTGCCAAGGCGTTGTGTTGGATAGACGCCGTCACCGCGCTGCGGCAGGAACTCGCAATCTCGACCTGACTCGAAGCGAGTTTAAGCTCTTAGAGACATTGATTCGTCAACCTGGCCGAGCATTTGATCGGTCAGAATTGATTGATGCAGCCTTGGGTGAGGATACCTTGGTTCTCGAGCGAACCATTGATGTTCACATTCGAGCCTTGCGTAAGAAGCTTGATGATCAAGCAGATTTGATTGAAACGGTACGAGGGGTCGGTTACCGATTTAGGGAGCCAGATGCTTCAACGTAGCAGTTCTGTGTAGGCTTCGATCCTCGAGATTGGGAAATCAAAAAGAAAACTCCGCAGTTAGAGTTGCGGCTCAAACTGCGGAGCGGGGATTTAAGCACTCATTGCCTAACGCTGTTGTTGAGTCTCTAACGCTGTTGTTGAGTCAAGGTGTGGTTATCAAGCAAAAGCTGGCTCGTTCAAGCGTGATCCAGCGACGATGCGTTGAATGAGTTCTAGCTTGCCACTTTCTGCTTCGTCATTGGGTAATTGGCATGTGCCTGCGGCCTCATGTCCTCCCCCGCCATATTGAAGCATCAATTCGCCTACGTCCAGTTCGCACGAGCGATTAATGATGGAGCGGCCAACGGTGTAAACTGTATTGCGACGCTCGGGCCCCCACATCACATGCATCGATACATTACACTGTGGGAACAATGCATAGATCATGAAGCGATTGCCTGGATAGATCACTTCTTCATTTCGCAAATCAAGCACGACTAAATTGTCATGCACATCTGCCACACGCAGTAATTGTTCTCGGAATTGTTGTTGGTGTGAGAAGAATAGCTCAACGCGCTCTTTCACGTCTGGAAGTTCGAGTATTTCCTCGATCGACAGGTCACGGCAGCAATC
>JAUMAI010000146.1:0-12016 GCA_032116775.1 Pirellula sp.
TTGGTCCCAAGGAAGATTTCTCACGGTATCCCCGCACAATCGAAAGCGATCTGGAAAAGCTGGAACAAGGTGGAGCTGACTTTGTTTATGTCCCAGATGCCAACACAATCTACCCTTCAGGCTTTTCGACTTATGTCGAACCACCACAAGTTGCCAACCGCTGGGAAGGAACTTGTCGACCAGGTCACTTTCGTGGGGTTGCAACCATTGTTCTTAAACTCTTTCAATTGAGTCCTGCAACGGTCGGTTTTTTTGGTAGGAAGGATTTTCAGCAGTCCGTGGTCTTGCGGCGTATGGTCGAAGATCTAAATGTGCCGATTCGAATCGAGACATGCCCTACCCTTCGTGAACCCGACGGCTTAGCCATGAGCAGCAGAAATCGTTATCTATCCGCTGCCGAGAGACAGCAAGGCTTGGGATTGTGGCATGCACTTCAGGCAGCGAATGACCTGATATCATCCGGGAAACGTGACGTATCGCTAGTTGAAGCTGAATTGCAGCAAACCTTGAAAGATCATCAAATCGACCGCATTGATTATGCCGCCGTTGTTGATCCAGAAACTCTGGAGCCCCTGGAAAGAATTGAGCATTCGGCGGTGATTTTGCTCGCAGCCCATGTTGGAACGACACGCTTGATTGATAACCTACTGATTGAAGGATAGTTTGGTTATGCAATCGACTTTGTTCGTTATTCCCCATGCGATCTTTGGCCTATCCATGTTCGGCATCGGCTGGGTTGCCCTCTTCGTACTGCTTGCGTTAGCTTGCCGTTGGTATTGGGGAAAGCAGCGCGGCGAGCCAACCAAAGCCTTCACCAGTTCGCTGCCAACCTGGGGAGTGCTGCTGCTAATCATCGTCTTCCTTTTTCCTCGCTTTGAAATGCTGGACAGCACCGGTCAACCGCTGGGGATTCCGATCCGCGGTTACGGCGTCATGCTTCTTCTTGCCGTTAGCGCTGGCTTAGGCTTAGCGCTTCATCGGGGTAAATCCTTAGGATTATCCAGCGATACTATTTTGGCACTGGCGTTTTGGATCTTTGTTGGGGGCATCATCGGCGCACGGGCCTTCTACGTCATTCAGAAATGGGACGAATTTGCTGAGCCTTCCGCGGCTGGAACTTTGTGGAAGATTGTTCAATTCACCGAAGGTGGCTTGGTCGTATTCGGTGGGTTGATCGGAGCCTTAATCGCGTTGGTGTGGTTTGCCCAAAAAAGGGCTTTACCACTGTTACCGCTCTGTGATTTTGTCATGCCAAGCTTCTTGCTCGGTCAAGCGATCGGAAGAATCGGCTGCCTACTGAACGGTTGCTGTTTCGGCGGAATCTGTGACGCTCCCCTTCCAGCAGTTTATTTTCCTCATGGCAGCCCACCCTATGTTGAACAGCTATCCAGCGGTGAATTGCTTGGGATAAAGCTCTCGAGCCCTGGAGCAGTTGGGCAAGTCATCAGCCAGATTCGTGACGACTCCTATGCTTCCAAGCAGGGTTGGAAAATAGGCTCATTAATCACAGATGTGCGCGTGATGCAATTTCCCAACATCCCCCACCCCGTCACCAGTCCAGTACCCGTGGGAGTTGAACTGGCAGTCGATGGAGTTCGTTATTTTGTAAGTCCAACAGATCTTCCGAAATACAGCCTGCCCACCCATCCTGCCCAAATTTATGCGGCGATTGACGCCACCCTGTTAGCTGCGGTTTTGTGGTTCCTGTTCCCGTTGATCAAAAGAGATGGGCTAACCACTGGCTTGGGCTTAACCCTGCACTCGGTATCGAGATTTTTGTTGGAATTGGTTAGGACCGACGAAGGTGGACAATTTGGCACTTGGCTCACGATTGCCCAGTTCATCAGTATTCTTCTGCTGTTGCTGGGTGGAGCCTTGATCGCACTAGCCTTCATTCGTCCCCGCGATTCTCGCGATCTTTTCCTGAAGTCGGGAACTGCTTGAGACCAACCCTCGTCCATCCCTGCGAGAACCAAAACGGAAAACGCTGCGCGTGGAAAAGAACGATAACGAACTTATCGACGAAGTCCTTAAAGGAAACAATGCCTCCTTTGATGCATTAGTGGAACGCTACCATCGTCGCCTGTTCGGCTTGCTGTTTCATTTTTGCGGAAACCGCGAAGATGCCGAAGACCTTTGCCAGGAAACCTGGGTACTCGCTTTCCGAAAACTGAACCAATTTGCATTTGCAAGTTCGTTTTACACCTGGCTGAGTCGGATTGCGGTCAATCACATGATCTCGAGACGGCGCAAGAAACAAATGGACAAGGTCATGGAAAGAGTGCCACTAGAAGATGATATAGGGAAAGCAGATTTAACCGCCGTGGATGATGGCGTCATCGCGAATGAACGTTCGGCGATCATACGTTGGGGCTTGGCTCAACTAGATCAGGATCGACGAACCGTGTTAGTGCTTCGCGATTTCGATGGACTCGATTACCACCAAATAGCCGAAATCATCAGTGCGCCGATTGGTACTGTGAGGAGCAGATTGCATCGTGCCCGATTAGACCTGCATGAACTTCTCAAAGATAAGTTAGCCGAATTAGTGTAGGCAAGTTATGAACATGAAACCAGCCGAAGAACAACTCAGCGCATACCTAGACAATGAACTGGACTCTCAACAGCGTGCGGAAATCGAACGCAGTTTAGAGCTTGATCCAGCCCTGCGCGACACGTTAGTAAATCTACGTGAAGTTCGATCTTGGATTGGTGAATTGCCAAGTGTAGAACCGACGAATCCTCCCAAATCCATTGCGGAAATGCTTTCCGCCCAAGCTTCCCCTAAATCGCCCGCTTCACAACTCTCGACAACGACTCAGAACAAGCGTTTCTTCCGCGAAAACAAACATAAACGAATACTGAGCCTGGCAGCAGTTGGAATCGCTCTCATTGGCACGACTCTGTGGTGGTTGTCGCAGAACGACGGCTATAAATTGGCTCAAGCGCCCCCAACGACGAGCGCTCCAGCCATGGTTGAATCAGCCGCCCCGAAATCATCGGCGAATGCAAGACTTGCTAATGGCGATATAGATCCAGCGATGAAACAAGATGGAGCTCCAGAATTAAACGCGATGGGAAGCGGCCCAACTGCTGCGCCGGGCGAGGCTCCTTTAGAGGCAGATGCTTTACAGCCGGCAGCTCCTACGGTTGCCGCTCTTGGCGGCGCAGCAACTGAGAAAGCCATGGTTGAAGCGAATAATATGCCAGACATCGCTGCCGATGGAGGAAGCGGTGGAAGCGGTTTAGGAGGACTTCGTAGCGATACTCCACCACGGATGAAAATCTCATCTTCAGCGGAAGCGGCGTCGGTGCCTGGTGAAGCTAGTCCTCTCGCAATGCGCAGTGCCGCACCTCGAACTCAAATTGCAGACGCGAACAGGAGCGACTCCTCAGTCAGCCCTGCCAATTTAGTGGATAGCGCAACGATCAATTTGTTTTTGATCGATCAACCAGCAAGATCAAAAGCCGACTCCAATGCGATACCTAAGACCTCCGCGACTGACTCCACTCCAATCACTGCGGAATCGAAGCCTCAAACAACCAATGCGGCTGAAGAGAATAACCGAGAAGATAAAGACGCACCTCGCTCAGCTGATATCATCGTAACCGTAACTCGAGTCTCTGTGACTGACATGGCTCTAGATGATTTTTTCGAAGCGATCCGTTCAAACGATCTACCATTACAGGAAATAAGCGGGATGAATTTCAGTGCTGCTATATTAAGATCCCTACCCAAGGAGTTATTGCTGGCAGACAAGACGAATAATCCATCCACAGCGAATTCAGAAAGTGCCGCCACTCCAGATGAGGCACTCACCCGCTCGAACGACGGCGACGTCCCGTCCGAGCCATCCGAAGTCAACACCAGTCGCATCTTGAGCTTTAACCTTAACACGCCCGATGATACCACTGCCGAGCCTGCCAAACGACGCTTGATATTGGGTGTCACGCCGAGCACTTGGACACTGGTTCGCAAATATTTTGAAACGCGCGGTTATCCGCTGGAGATTCGTGAGGCCATGCCGGCTGAACAGGCTGCCACCTCGTTAGCGAGTCAGGATAAAGCCCCCAACAGTGTAGCCGATGCTACGGAACCACAAGGGACTATTGGGGATCAAAAGGGTACGGTCGATAGTAGTGACCAGGATCGAATTTTTATTCTGCTAGAAGGAAAGTAAAGTATTCCGCTCGACTGACAGTTCGCTAAACTGGTCGCAGGGCGAGAATGTCGGGCGAAGGCTGATATCTCGAGTGTCAGTACACCATTTTTTAGCGTGAAACTATCCACCGCATGTTGGCTAAGCGAATTATTCCCTGCCTAGACGTTCACGCCGGCCGAGTCGTTAAGGGCACCAACTTTCTGCAGCTACGCGATGCTGGCGATCCGGTTGAAGTGGCCTCCCGCTATGAAAAAGAGGGGGCTGATGAGTTGGTCTTTTTGGATATTACAGCCAGCCACGAGCAGCGTGGTATTATGCTCGATGTCGTACGCCGAACAGCAGAACAGGTGTTCATGCCCCTGACTGTTGGTGGAGGGATTCGAACCTTGGACGATATCCGCAATCTTCTCAATGCGGGCTGCGATAAAGTTTCTATCAATTCAACCGCTTGTAAGAACCCAGAATTCGTCCGGCAGGCGGCAGAAAGATTTGGCAGTCAATGCATCGTCGTGAATATCGACCCTAAACGAGTCAGAAAAGACGATCAGGAAATCTGGGAAGTTCATATCAATGGTGGCCGCACCCCCACCGGTTTGGAGGCAGTCCCATGGGCTATAGAAGTTGAAAAACTGGGAGCGGGAGAGATTGTCTTAACCAGTATGGATCGGGATGGGACCAAAGATGGATATGATCTTGAAATCACCCGGGCAGTTAGCGAAGCCGTCGGAATCCCGGTGGTTGCCAGCGGCGGGGCCGGAAAACCGGAACATTTGGCAGAAGCAATTCTTCTAGGAAAGGCAGATGCTGCCTTGGCGGCAAGCATTTTTCATTATGGTCAGTATACAATAGAGGAAACAAAACAGCTGATGGCTCGTAGGGGAATTCCTGTTCGCCTCTAATCGAACCAGACTTTAAAGCTCTATAATAGGTTACTCTTCCGTTTCTTAACTCTTGAAGGATTCATTCGCAGTGGACGTTTCACACAGCAGCCACGGGTCAAGCCCTTCGACACCAGTCAACGATGTTTCGCAAGATCGTCTGATCAGTTCGTTGCTTAAAGTCCGACAGGAACTAGAAGTTGATAAAATCTTTCGGGCCTTGGTCAAACTCAAAGGTAGCGACTTGCACATGAAAGTCGGTCAACCTCCGATCGTTCGCGTCAATGGCGAACTTCGGCCTCTGAATCGCCCGCCGATTGAAATCGAGGAGATGGTCAGCCTTTTGGTACCCATGCTGGATGACCGTCAACGACGAATTTTTGAGGAAGACGGGGGGGCGGACTTTGCATACGTGGTGGATGTCGATGGCGTGAATTGGCGCTTTCGCGTCAACATGCTAAAGCAACTTGGACGCATCGGCTTGGTTGCACGTCGCGTTAACAATTTCATCCCAAACTTCGAAGGCTTATATCTCCCCGATGCGATGGAGAGCTTGTGCCACTTTGATCAAGGAATGATTCTGCTGGCAGGTGTTACGGGATCCGGTAAGAGTACCACGATCGCCTCGATGTTGAACTATATCAACCGCCACTACAGAAAACATATCCTCACCCTGGAAGACCCAATCGAATTCGTTTTCTCGGAAGAAAAGTGCTTGATCAACCAACGCGAAGTTGGCAATGACGTGAAGAACTTTGGTATCGGGATGAAGCATGCGGTTCGTGAAGACCCAGACATCATTCTGGTGGGCGAAATGCGCGATCAAGAGACGTTTATGACAGCGATCCATGCGGCCGAAACGGGTCACTTGGTGTTTGGTACCATTCACGCGTCCAGTGCGCCGACAACGATCGGACGTATTCTTGACCTCTTCCCCGAAGAAATGCATGGTGCTATCCGTAGCGCGATCGCGTTCAACATGAAGGGTATCGTTGCCCAGAAACTGTTGAGATCGATCAAGGAAGGTGTGGGACGTGTACCAACCTGCGAGATCATGACATTTTCACCGATGATTCGCAAACTAGTGCTGGAAGGAAAAGATGAAAAACTACCAGATGCGATTCGAATCGGTGCCGCTGAAGGTATGCAAGACTTTACGATGAGCCTGAAGAGCTTGATCGACAAAGAACTCATCGACCGTCCAACAGCATTCGCCGTAGCGCCTAATAAAGATGCTTTGAAAATGGCACTTAAAGGTATCGAAGTTAGCCAGCCTGGTATCATCTAATCTTTTATTCGCAACAGAGAAAAGCAGTACAGCAACATGGGACTTGCAGGTAAGAAAAAGAATCCAGCTGGCGAACAGGAAATCGTTTTGCCACCAATTGAGTTCAAGCCCAAAGCAGCCTCTAAAACGGAAGCTGATGGCATTATGATCGCCGCGCGCCAGTTGCCCGGCTTCCCTATGGTTTCGCAGTTGATGGCCATGGCCATGGTCGATCGAGCTGACATCGTTATGCTCGATTACGCGCAGGCAGGCGTTGCGGTCCGCTTTCGTGTTGATGGCCTGCCTGAAAACAAACCACCGATGGAACGCGAGCCCGGTGATGCGGCACTCTTTGCCCTGAAAAAATTATGCGGACTCAATCCGGCAGATCGACGCAGTAAGCAGGAAGCAAAACTCCCATTCCATTTTGCGAAAGAGGATTGGATCGCTGAAGTTGTGACTCAAGGGGTCCCGACTGGCGAACGGGCGATGATCCGCATTGAGCCCAAGAAGCCCAAACTGAAGACGCTTACAGATTTGGGAATGCGGGACAAAATGCAGGAGGAATGGCGTGGGCTACTCAATGCGACTGGCGGAATCGTCATTGTCAGTGGTCCTCCTGGGCATGGTCTTCCGACAACTTGGCGAATATCGCTCGAGTCTGCTGACAAATTTGTACGCGACTGGGTTGGCTTAGAAGAAAAAAGTAAGCAAGATCCGGAAATCATCAACGTGTCTCCCAACACCTATGATGTGGCTGCTGGCCAATCACCGATGGCTGTTCTCAAAAGTGTGGCCCTCAAACAACCCGATGTTTACGTGATTCCTGACATCATTGATGATGCCATGGCTCAATTCGTCATCGATGAATTGACGGTCGAAAAACGGCACTGCGTTACTCGCATGGTTGCTACAGATGCCATCGAAGCGTACTGTAAATTTCTCGCTCAACACAAAACAAACGCGGCTAAGCTGGCCAAACTGATTACTAGCGTTATCAACGTACGACTCATGCGTCGACTCTGTGATAATTGCAAACAACAATTCCAGCCGACACCGCAATTGCTGCAACGCTTGGGACTCCCACCACAAGTTAAACTGCTTTACCAACCTTTCGTCCCACCACCTCCAGAACAACGCGTGGATGCTAAGGGAAATCCTGTTGAGATCGAGATTTGCAAACGCTGCAACGGTCGCGGCTACTACGGACGGATCGGGATATATGAGTTGCTGAAGGTCGATGATCAATTCCGCAATGCATCTTTACAAAATCCTAGCCCGGATGCACTTCGACCATTTGCCAAAAAGTTAGGACACAAGGGTTTCCAAGAAGAAGGGCTCTTGGCAGCCGTCTTGGGCCATACTTCACTGCAAGAATTGCAGCGAGTACTATCGCCCCCCAAGCCTGCGGCAAGATAAGTGCGCGATCGTAAGGCATCAAGGACAGCATGACTTATAAAAAGCATGCTGACCTGAACTAAAGCTGTGTAGCGTTTAGACCGGACCTAGAAACCTCCATTTCCAAAACGTTTTGAGATTAGTCTATGCGGATAACAGCTGATGTTGTCGTCGATAAAGAAGCAACGGAATCCTCGAACGTAGTCGCTATACTTTTGGGAATTGCATCCTTGATCACGGCTATCTTTGCGCCGTTAGCGATCAGCTATGGACAAGCAATGTTCCTGCCAATACTGAGCTTCATCACCGGTGTCATTAGCTACTTTCTGTTGAATAGGAACAGCTCGAATTCATTCATGAAATCTCTGTTGGTGGCTGCTTGCTCGGTCAGTGGACTCGCTGGCGCTTGGTCATTGACCGAGACAAAAATGCGTAACGACATCTACTATCAACAGGCTGGTACCATCGCCGAGGAATGGCTAACCATTGTCAGCAGCGGAAATCGCGAACTAGCTTTTGAGATGACGATCAATGAAGGCTATCGACAGCTGGAAACAATGGATCTGGCGAAATACTATAACTCCGACATGAACGCTCGCTCCGCGTTAGAACTTTTCTATAGCAAGCCTGCCATGAAGGCAGCTCAACGCCGTGGCGCGGATGCCAAATGGAAGTACCTGAGCCCCCGAGGCATTATAAAGTCGCAATTAGGTGACTTAGTCAAAGTCGCCGTCCGAGATACCTCTGGAGCTCGTCCGGTCACGATCATAGTGTCGATCATGCGAAATACGAAGGAAACTAATGATCCCAAACTGGCCTGCTGGCATGTGCTAGAAGCTGAAATCGAGACTTAATCTTCAAAGGTCCGCCATGCCACGTTGCTTGATCAGCCTGGGAGCTAACCTCGGCGATCCTCATGCATCAATGCAGCAAGCCTTCTTCTGGCTCAAATCGCACTTTGGCAATGCATCCGTGCGTGGCAGCCGACTCTATCGAACTCCAGCGATTGGCGGCCCCGACAATCAGCAGGAATTCCTAAACGCGATCGTAGCTGTGCAGACGCAGCTTACTCCCTGGGAGGTCTGGAGCGTCATTCGTGAGATCGAACATCGGATGGGACGAGAACGCAACATTCGCTGGGAAGCTCGCGCGATCGACATCGATGTATTACTGTACGAAGATCAGCGAATTTGGACGCCTCATTTTAAAGTTCCTCATCCGCGTATGACCATGCGACGGTTCGTTCTCGAACCCGCTTTGGAAGTGGCCGAAGATTGGATTGAACCCGTAACGGGATGGAGTATTCGCCAATTATTCGACAATATCGCAAACTCTCCACCACATATCTTACTTTGTGGCTCCGACACCGCTCAATTGCAAACCATGGCTCAGAATGCACTCTCAGAAATAGACGTCAGTGCAACTCAATGCCAACTGTTGAACCATAGGAATACCGCGCCTCTGCTGGAAACCAATAACCCCTGGATCACGATCAATGATATTCCAACCACACTGAAATCCCCTGCTGATTTAACCAGCCAAGCCCTAAACCTTTCACCATCACTTCAACCCAATCTACTCATCGTCGCGGCTTCACCGCCACCCAATGTTGATATCGCGTGGGAAGACTGGTTACGCTGTTGGGCAGATACACTCGCCATGCGCCCCAGCACCGCGCCACAAATCGCTTGGAATGGCCCCCGCTATTTGCTACCGCTCCAAAGCGAATCCTGGGCAACACATGAATTGGTTGCTGCTTTTCAAGCGATGCAGTGCCCAGTGGTGCCTAGAGACTAAAGATCTTACTGCTGCACATAATCGGAACCATCGATTTTTATAAAGCCATTTTTGCTTCGCAAAAACGCCGGGGGCGAGGGGAGCACCTGGGAAGAGATTTCTCCTTACCAGCTCCCCAAGGAGATCGCACCGCAGCGGAGAGCGGAGAACCTAGCACTGAGCTCTTTCTCCCTCTCCCCAATGAGATCGCAGCGCAGCGGAAAACTCTTTGAGAGACGGAGAAAAAAAGGAAGGCTACGAATTTGCTGTCAAGGAACAGCAGTTGCGGTTTGAAGAACCGCCAACGCTCTATCCGCCTCACCGAAACTTAAATAGCGTTCGCTTTTCGCATCCCATACCTTGAGACAAAAGCAGCGATAAATATCCCAAGGAGCTAGCGAGGTCGTATGAGGCGATTGCATTTCTTCGAGAGCGGCCATGGCCTCAGGTAAGCGATAGAAAGGGATCTTAGCGTTGAGATGATGAATGTGATGAAAACCGATATTGCCCGTAAACCAATGCATCAGCGGACTCATTCGCATAAAACTAGATGACTCCGTCGCTGCTAACACATAGTTCCACTTTTCCTTGGAATAAAGCTTTACTCCCGGAAAATTATGCTGAGCATAAAACAGATATGAGCCTACACCGCAAGCTACACACAGAGGCAGAATGAGTACATAAAACGCTTGCGCGAACGAAGACTGACACAACGCAGCAATCAACAATAGATGCAAGATAATCGCCAACGCTCCATCTCGATGCTCGCGTGGACTTATGAGAAAAGCTCGTAGAGAGATACCCCATAAAAAAATTGTTAAATAACCGATCAAGATAGTGATTGGATGCCTTGAAAAAGCATACAGACGACGTTGATACGGCGTTGCTGTCGCATACGTATCCATGGTCATGATCGGAAATGAACCAATGTTGAGCGATTGAATCTTAGAATTCTGTGCATGATGGTGGTTGTGGGAACGATTCCAAATACTCGGAGGACATAAGACCAGTATTCCGAAGATGTCCAGAATCGTTTTGGCGAACGGCGAGCGGGTCAGAATCGTGCCATGCTGAAAATCATGATAGATGATAAAGAGCCGGACGATTAACAAGCCCGACAGCAGACTGAGGGGCAGTTTCAGTGGCCAAGCCATCGGTATAAAAAGAACGGCGGTCGAGGCGATACATAGAACCAGCGTCGACAATAAGCACCACCAACTCCGCCAGCGCTGCTCGCTTGCGAAGACCTTCGAGGCCATTAACAGTTCTTTACCTGTCCTCACCACACATCCCCAACGGCAAGAAGCAATCCCCTCGCTCGGTGTGATCACCGACGAGTATGTTGAGTCTCCAACGCGATCCGTGCGTGCAGACCATCTATCCGCCAAACCGGTGGAGAGTGGTGTTACGAAAGCCGCTTTTCCTTAAGCAGCTCCCCGCAAAGATTGCAAGCATGTTGATCGATTCTGTGAATCACTACAAGCTCAAGGTCTCCCTACGAGGCAGTTTTGTGCAAATAGTGCCCCTAAATTTAAAAATACTCTCCCTGCCAAGACCCGCGAATGGCCAGGCTATCATTCTCGCTGGAACAGTGAGTTGGCGACATCTTCCTCAATTACGCATTTCCTCAACGATTCTACCCGGAAACTTGCTTTACAACGCCGAGCGATCGCAATTGCGGACCTACATGTCCTAATTATTAACACGGCTCTCCGACGCTGGCTTTAAAGCCTACCCTTGACGCTTAAGCCGATACTATGGACAACGGACTCAGGAACTTCCACTCAATTCGGCGGTCACACATGACAATCTCGCGCCCCCCATCGCAGGAATCGAATTCGAACTTCGGAGAATTACCTGATGCAGGCTGGAAATTCGATAACAGCTATGCACGTCTTCCCGAACTCTTCTTTGTACCGGTCAAGCCCGCTCACTTTCCAAAGCCATCGATCTATCTGCTCAATACGGAATTAGCCAACGAACTAGGACTCGATTTTTCTCGCTTCTCCTCCCATCAACTGGCAAACTTATTCGCTGGCCAACAACTACCTATTGGCGCAGAGACCATAGCGCAAGCGTATGCGGGCCACCAATTCGGCGGCTTTACTTTGTTGGGAGATGGACGCGCGTTACTCCTAGGCGAACACCGAACAACAACCGGAAAATTGGTTGATATTCAGTTCAAAGGTTCAGGCCAAACCCCCTTCTCGCGAAGAGGTGACGGACGCGCTGCACTCGGCCCGATGCTGAGAGAATATATCATCAGCGAAGCAATGCATCGCCTCGGTATACCAACCACACGGAGTTTGGCCGTAGCGACTACAGGCGAACCTGTTTATCGAGAGAGTGTGTTGCGCGGCGCTGTACTGACACGAGTCGCGGCCAGTCATATTCGAGTGGGCACTTTTCAGTATGTCGCCACTCGAAAAGAGATATCGCAGCTTCAACTACTGGCGGATTACACCATTGCTCGACACTACCCTGACTTGGCGAATGCAGAAGAAAAATATCTTCAGCTTTTAATGCAGGTCGCA
>JAUMAI010000147.1:0-4895 GCA_032116775.1 Pirellula sp.
CTGAAGGCGGAGCGGGCGTGTATCAGGCAGTTGGCTCAAGAGAACTGTTTCGCGAGCATAGTTCTCTACTAAAGTTTTGGGGAGTCGGTCGGGAAAGTGGGTGCGGATATAATTCTCGGCTTCACCAACTTCCGTGGCCGAAGGTTTTCGGGCTGCCACAGTGAGTGTGTCGAATGTAGAGTCCAAGGTTATTTGTGAACTGTATTGAATCGTCGGTAAAGCAGCCAAGATTCTTTCCGCAACATAATTGCCAACGTCGACATGGGTGAACTTCTGGGGCGGTTGGCTAAAGTCGATACAGTTGGCATCTCCGCTTGTCGCATTAGCCATAACGCCTAGAAACTGTTCTGGCGCGTCGGGTCTAAGTTCCTGAGCAAGTCGAGTTGCTACAACTCCAAAATAGTCGGCAGATAGTGCGGGACTGCCGGCATAGTGCGTACTGAAACTAGCCAAGACTGCCAACGGTTTGCCTTCGAGTGTTTGGATTGAGAGTATCGGAATCGTCCGATCAATTGGACCGACCGGGGCAATTTTGTTGGGGTTGTCGTAACCAGGGTTCATGATGACCTCATCGCCGTCTCTCCCTGTAAATGGTGTCGCACTTAGTGAACCCGGTTTCATGAGCCAACGACGGCAATGAATATACTTCTCTGCGAATGCTTTCCCCCAGCCGATTTGGGCTGGCACCATGCGCTGCGAAGCGCTGGTTATTCCCTCGGCGATCCATTGTGGCAGGGACTCCGCATAGTCTTCCTGGACAGGCGTGCCATGAACTCCCGCTACCGACACCGCTGAATGTGTATGCGTCGCAGAGATTAGAATATGGCTGGCAGGTATTCCACTCTGGGCGGCTGTCAGTTCACGAGCTTTATCCACTAGTTCCACAGGTAAGATGCAATTATCAACCACGCAAATCGCAAGGCTTGTTTCCCCCTGTCTCAGAACGATGCAGCGTGCATGAAGTGGATCGATGATTCGATCCGTTTGAACACCAGCAATATTTCCATTCACCCACACAGGAAGCTGTTTGGGGTTGATGTTTTGCGCGTAAATTCCAACTTGCAGGGTGTCTGATTTTGTGACTTCCGTTGACCGAGCCAAATTAGTCAGCGGCAAAATCACGATTGCAATTGGCAGTAACAGTAGAGAAGAGTTGCTGGCAAGCCACGTCTTTACAGTGTTGTAGGTGAGCATGGACAATCTCCGACTGTGCTGCAAATAAAGCAGTTAATGAGCAGGTTGGTGGGGCACCGTGAACCAAGAGAAAATAGTTGGGTCAGCAGTCCCGTAAGGTTGGCTTGAACGGTTGCGTATTCGCAAGGTGAGCGGCGCGAGTAGGTTGGCTAAGCGACAGACTTTATCATGGGCATGCTCAACCGAATCTCGCAATACCGGTAATCTAAAAGCAACGATTTGGTTGATATATTATGATACCGCAAGCGGTTCAAGCCAGAGTTTCTAGAAGGCTAGCTGCGTGAATCGTCGACGGCGAGATGTTAGGAGTTAGCGATGGATGGCAGCGAGGAATGATTTACCTTTAAGACTTGGCTTGAGGGTCGTGGTTTTGAAATCATGAGGCGATTTGGGTAGTCGCTTCGATTGCAACCATCAAGCTTGGCGAACTGTAGCTTCGCAGTCTCTATGATAGCCAGGGCTTTCTGATAAACAGGGTGTTCTGATAAACAGGGAAAGTCTGTTCGATTGATGTGCCTGAATTTGACGTGCCTGAATTGGATTCGTCGCGCTTTTGAAAAAGGGCTCGGGGCATTAATCAAAGATTTAACGAATAAAGGGTACTTTTAAGAGTCCCCCCCTTTTAAGCTTCAGTTCCTAAGAAGAAAATCGGCTGCTCTAGGTAGCGGTTGGTAGTGGACTAAAGGTCACTTCGCGATATATTCATCAGATGGTTAGGATCTAAGTCGAAAGACAGCCACCACATAAGCTGGGTATAGAGACCTGGGAATAGACTTTCAAAGATCATTAGACTCATAGCGAATATACGGAAAGAAACATGGGACGAGCATTTGAAGTACGTAAAGTGTCAATGGCCAAGACGGCTGGACAAAAATCGAAGCTCTATTCCAAGTATGCCAAGCAGATCTATGTTGCGGCGAAGAACGGAATACCTGATCCGGTCGCCAATCCAGCTCTTCGGAGCTTGATCGATCGAGCGAAACGAGAGCAGGTACCGAGCCATGTGATCGACAAAGCTTTGGACAAAGCGTCAGGTGCTGGAGGGGAGAGTTTTTCGCAGTCACGCTATGAAGGTTTCGGACCGGGTGGTTGTGCGGTGATTGTTGAGTGTTTGTCGGACAATAATAACCGCACTATTACAGATGTTCGCAACTGTTTCACCAAGACCGGTTCCAAGATGGGCTCGCCAGGTTCGGTTGTGCACGTTTTTGATCATTTGGCAGTTTTGTCGTTTAAGGGCAGCAACGGCGAACAAGTCTTGGAAGCCCTGATGAATGCGGACGTCGATGTGACGGACGTTGAATGCGAAAATGGTCAAGTAACTGTGTTTGCTCCCTCCACAGAGTTTTTCAAAGCAAAACAAGCTCTTCAAGAAGTCTTTCCAGGCCTCGAGTTCGAGCTCGAAGAAATACAGTTTGTCCCTCAGAATCGAGCAGACATCAGCGCTGACGATGTGCCGATGTTTGAGAAATTTATGAATATGCTCAATGATTGTGATGACGTTCAAGAAGTTTATCACAATGCGAAGCTGCCAGGCTAATTCACATCACACTGCTTCGTAGTGCATTGGATCTGCCGAGGTTGCTCGAACCAAAAAAGGGGCGATAGGTGTACTATCTGTGGGTTGTCTTATTGGTTTTGAGCAATAGTGCTGCTTGGTTATCGAATGCGTTAACCCTGCCAGGCAATTGGCTGATTGTTTTATTTGCGGCGGTATTCGCCTATTTCTTTCCCGAAGAGGATGGTCAAGGGGTTGGCTGGTTCGGGGTACTTGTCCTTGCAGTTCTGGCGTTGCTCGGTGAAGTGATTGAATTTGCTGCTGGTGCAGCGGTGGCGGGGCAGCGCGGCGGAAGTCGCCGAGGCATGGCTTTAGCTGTGTTGGGCACCATGGCCGGCAGCATTCTTGGAGCAATCATTTCTTTTCCCATTCCTATCATTGGGCCCGTCATTGGCGCTTTAGCTGGCGGCGCGATCGGAGCCTACAGTGGCGCGGTGGCAGGCGAGATGTGGAAAGGGAAGAGCTTTCACGAAGGGGCTCATATTGGCGAGGGAGCCATGATAGGCAAAGTTTTGGGTACCGTTGGAAAGCTCTGTATCGGCGCGATGATGGTCGTGGTGTCAGCCATCGACGCACTCTGGTAGTCAAGTTACCACAGGTTTGCCAATTGCTCTTGGGGTTTCACATCTAAATTAAACTTGCGGCTCATTTCATGATCAGCGATTCCAGCCAAGCTTCGCAAAGCGGCGTGGATATGTTCCGGGCGAACTCGGACCCCTTTGTCTTTGTCTAATGTGAGTTCGGTAGGATGCAAAGGAACGAGCATTTGCTGCTCATCAGTAGCACCTAGCAGTCTATTACCGCGGATTCCATGCCCCAGAAACATGATAGAGTTAATGGACCAATGATCTTTTCCGTTGCCGGAATTGTAGTCCGGCGTTCGTCCCATTTCGCTCTGGATTACAACGACGAGTTTGTCCCTCAATTGCAACTCTTCGCTTTTGGTGAGAAGATAATCAATTCCGCGCAGGAATTCTGGGATTAACTTCATTTGATCGGTGTCATTATTGTTATGGCTATCGAATTGTCCGATCGATAGATTGGCTGAAACACACACGCCTGCTTTGAAGGCAGCTAACGCGATGTCGCATTGCTGATGCAAACGTTCTTTGGGGCTTTGTTTCGGAATATAGGGGACGATGCGACTTAAAGATTTCGAGTTGGACTGTGCCGCATAGAGCATACTTTCGCTTCGTTCGATGCGGGGAAGAGTTTGGCTTTTTATTTGAGTCTCAAAACGTTTCGCAAGAGCCGCTTCGAGTTTCTCACTGACAACAGCTTCGTGATAGGGGGCTTTTTCATTGCCTTCGACGTAATCGGCTTTCGCTAGTAAGCTGAGCGACTGTAGGTAA
This sequence comes from Pirellula sp., assembly GCA_032116775.1. Taxonomy (GTDB): domain Bacteria; phylum Planctomycetota; class Planctomycetia; order Pirellulales; family Pirellulaceae; genus JAFLCP01. The sequence goes on from JAUMAI010000147.1 coordinate 4,105, forward strand.
GGAACTCGCGACATCGGTACCAAGTTGCCCGTTGCGGAGTAGTTTCCAAAAGTGAGGAAAGCTAGTGGGGCCGTCGGGCAGAGGCAGGCTGCGACTAACGCGGGAAAAGTAGGATACGCTAGGCTGTCAAGCTTGCCGGTTGCCATGTAGCGAGCGCAGGGCGTATGGTTGTTTACGGACAGATCTATGCCATTGAGCACTAACAGCTCTTTTCCGTATTTGGTGAAGAAATCTTCGTTGCTCATGCCCGCGGTGATATGTTTGGCAGTCGGGGCGAAGCGAATATTACCCTCGCTCAGGATTTCGCCAGCGGTATAAAGCCGATTTATTCCATCGATACCCTTTGGGTCCATGAGATAGGTAGTATCCCATCCCCCTGATGCATTAAACACGACATAGTATGGGCCAGCGTATGGATCTGCTGCCTCAGATTGGTCGGATCCGAAGAGATGATGGCTTTGTATGGCCGAAGCAAATCCGAGACCTGCGGCACTGCATTGGCGAAGGAAATGGCGACGATTCATGTGATTAACTCACCATATTTGTATGGGCTGCTAGTCAGGATCTGGTGGAAATCATTCATAGAGAAAATCACGTTGTCGCAAAAGGTAAGTGATGACCGCTCGCCAACTGCGGAGCGTAAAATTCGGATCATCAGCGCGGAATTCCTCTCGCCCACCGCAGAAGTAACTTTCTCTCCGTTCCAGCCCAGGTGTCTTCGATAATTCCTGCTGGATATCCGAGAAGAGTGTGAGTGTTGTGGTAACTGGCTCAGAATTTATCTCATCTTC
>JAUMAI010000148.1:0-9569 GCA_032116775.1 Pirellula sp.
ATCCCCCCGCCAAATGGCTCCATCTGAAAAGCCCCACCCATAAAATAAAAGTCAGAAACACCTGCATGCGGGAAACAACCATGCTGACGCAAGCGCATGCATAACAATTCGTCATTGTTTGCAACCATTCCTAATGCACATGCATGCAAACCTAGACAGAGATAATTCAGACAATCATGCAGAATTGTATGCGTGCAGGCCTGTCTGCTTCCACTTGCATGGCCACAACCGCAGCTTCGGCACTTAGAGCACATGACCACACTGCGCCATCAAGCAGCAATACGTCTCTATCAATACCTAACCCAGTCACCATGGTTTGAGCTTTCAAACCACACCAATCCGACTCATTCGATACCTGGCTATTACAAAGTTGGCCTGATGCTAAAAGGGACAAACGCTCAGCGAGATGCATTTATCAAAGAGGTTGCCGCGCGAGGCGGCGAAGTAGGAATCGGTTTCCGCGGCTTCGCTTCAAGATCAAGCAATCGTTGCCGAAAATTCACGGACTTGAACCATACCCAACAAGTCGCCGAGCGCACGATCGTTATTCATCATCGGCATTTGCAGTACGATTCACATGAGCTTGAAAACTTCAGCCATCAACTAAACCTCATTGCCGAGGAAGTGATGCTCGGTAGTCGAGACAACTAACTCGATCCAATTTCGTACCTCAACTCCAACAACTGAATCGCAGGACTCGCCGAATCTCTAAGATGTAGTGCCCGAGCACTATAAACCAACACACACAAATTAAAACAACATGAAAATACTACTGACCAACGACGATGGCATCGATGCCGAGGGATTAGCGGCTCTAGCAGATTCACTAGCACAGCTAGCTGATGTCACCGTGGTAGCACCGCGATACCCAATGAGTTGCTGTGGTCACGGTGTCACCACGACTAAACCGATTCAAATCGAGCAGGTACGCGATGGTTGGTATTGGGTCGATGGATTACCAGCCGATTGCGTACGAGTCGGGTTACTACACCTAAAAATCGAGCCAGATTGGGTCCTGTCGGGAATAAACCATGGAGGAAATCTGGGAGTCGATATTTTCATGTCGGGAACTGTCGCAGCTGCCCGCGAAGCAAGCCTACTCGGTTATCGAGCGGTGGCGATCTCGCAGTATCGCCACCCAGCCGTTCATGTCCCGTGGAGCTTATCGGCAGAAAGAGGAGTCGAGGTCTGGCAAGAGATCCACACACTTCCTCTCCAACAATATCAGCTGTGGAACATCAACCTACCAGCGGTGCCCGGTTCGCAGAATTCAGATCTTGAGTCAGAACGCTCTGAGCCACGGCCCATCTCAAAACCGATTATCGCCCACTGCCATCCTGAACCACAACCACTAACCTTTCACCTCGAACCGAGCGAAGAGGGTCTGATCTATCGATCCAGCTATCAATCTCGGCCGCGATCCGAACATTCAGATGTCGCCCAGTGCTTCGCAGGTCGAATCACTTGCTCTAAGCTTTCAGCAGTTCATCTACATTCCGCCGAGTAGCTAAGCGAGCCACCTAGCGCTGGTTACTGAGTCAAGCTAATCAGCTTTGCCATTACAAGCTAAGGCCTCACCATTTTTTTCCAATGCTGGTGGTGGACCTAATACGCCTAGCGCTAGGTGAACTTAGCTAGTTGCTTAGAGATTTCCTCCAGCCAATAAGCAGAAAACGTTTTCGGCAGCGTTTTCGGTAAGTAATCGAAATAGGAACGCAGATCGATCTGTGGCTAGTTCACAACCAATGGGTTTATGTTATTGGGCGACAAAGATCGCTGAGTGGTACTATGACTCAATACCCAACGATACAATTTACAAAAGTTTGGTAAGTTCGACCAAGACACACCACACATCGTTGATCGAATCTGTTTTATAGACACAGTGTGTTTAGTTCCACAGTCCGTGAGAGAGCGTTTTGCCTTCATCCCAATGTGATGAAACACTGCTAGTGGCGATCTCCCTGTCGCACAATGACCGGCTGCAGACTCAGCTATCACTGACTAAACTTCGGTATATGACTCTGCCGTTATTGGATTCGCTTGAATCCGAAAGACTTCGTTCGTGAGACTCAGTCCGAAACCCCTAACAGGTGAACGATACCCAGTAACATAGACACTTAAGGCTACGGACTCGAACGAGCAAGGTATTATCGCTAAGAGTTAGCGACGCCCAAACAGTCGATGCTCTAAGTCCATCTCTGAGGAAGAGATTCACTGGCGGTGAGAGCGGATAAGCTGACTGACGGGATCAGCTTCTGGAAGGAAACAGCTTAGTCGAAACTCCGAGGTCATTCCCGAGAATCGTTTATCAAGCTGACTGGCCGAGCCCGCTCGCTGCGGCTCGATATGCCGCAACCGCTCAGCAACGATGCACGCGGACAAAAATATCAATCTGCCATCAGCATACGGCTGGAAAGATACTATCTTGGCACTGACACAACCCGACCGGCATATGAAAAAACATATTCCGGTCACAGCCTTTTTTGGGTCAAGGAATCTGTGACCGGGTTTTGATGGGTGCCAACATGGTTTAGCCAACATCCTTTTGCAGTGCGACCATCTCGTTATCAATCTTCAAACGAAGATGGAAAACCTGGGTCTCTGAACTCGGCTTCAATTCGCTCGGTTTCAACTCACGATCCAACTCCCCACGGACGACTTTAACGTCTCGAGGAGCTTCGATTCCGAGCGTAACTCGGTTTCCAGAAATCTTGGATACCACAATGGTGATGTTTTCACCAATAACCAACTTTTCGCCTTCTTTGCGACTTAAAACAAGCATCCCAGCTACCTCCTTGAAGAACTCTAAACCGCTAAAAACTACGTCTTAACTCAAACTCTCGAATCGACTCGCTAAAGACCTACGCCTCCACACGCTGGAAGACCCCCGTAAGCCCGCTCCTCGATTCAAGTTTCGCGATTCGGCTTCACGCACCTTCCGTATGCAACTTCCATACCACTGAGCGCGAACCGCAAAAAAACGAACAAAAAAATTAAAGGATCTAATCGAGAGCAATTGAAATTGCCCAAGTCACTTCTCAAACTACCCACTGTTTTTCGCTCACCGTTCGGCCAACGAAACCCAGTTTCAAAACCTCTTGCATTTCTTAGATCACGATTTTTCTTAGATCACGATTTTTCTTAGATCACGATTCCGTGGTATCGGTGATTCCTTCGTATCGTGATTTCTGAGAATCGCGACTGATTGCTAACTACTGCCATCACACCTCGAAGTACCGTCTCACCCTGAGATAGCGTCTCAATTTGCGACAACAAGTAGTTGACAAATGAATTGTATACAAGTAATCACTAAACGCAATACTCGATATCTGTTTTTTTGTACAAATATTTGAATATTCAGTTAGCAAGGTTCAAGAATCCAAGCCTATTACCACTCGAGAATCCTCGAACCCTTTCGCCGTCCTTACCCAACCGCGATACTTACTTATACGACCAGCGATGGACACCTTTGGTCCAAGCAAAAAATAATATTTTTCCAAGATCTTTCACTTAACTCCTCTCCCTGGCGCCAGCCCGACTCAGGAAGGTAAACGGCGGGATATCCCACCGTCACCCCTGACGCCAGCGAGATCCCAAGTTCGACCCACTCGACCACTGCCTACCTGCCTCCAGCCCAGACTACATCCACGGAATCGAACGTCGCTCCACCGACGCAGCAGAGCCAAGAGCAATCGCCCCAGCGAAGCTGCGGACGTCGTCCCTAGGGAACAAAGTGCTACCGAACTGCAGATGTTAATGCACCAGAACATCGAACCCTTAGGACGGCACAGCACTCTCAAAACGTTCACCGCATTGCGCTGAAACAAAACGTTCTGTTGCGCCCCCAAACGACTTGCGCCCCCACATCACGACCAGCACCAAAGCTCTCAAGCACCCCGTCCGGCGCATTGACGCTTTGGCCAGCGAAATCTGTGGAGGCCAATAAGCCCATAAAGAGAGGGCTAGAAATTTTTACTTGGTTAGCCTCACAGAACCCCGGAATCTCATCTTCGCTGGGTCACTGAGAATGATGAACTGTGCTAGATAAGCACGATGACTGTGCGAGCGTCACACTCCGCACTGGCTCAGACCAATGGCAGCAAATGCACCACAATCAATCAAGCCCGTTCAATCGGAAAAGCAAGCACCTCATCAATGGAAGTTGCTCGACAGGCTAGCATAACCAATCGATCCCACCCTAAGGCACAGCCGACGGATGGAGGCAAGCCGGCATCCATCGCCTCTAGCAAGCGGCTCTCTTCCGGCAAGCAAATTTTTCCGTCGCGCAAGCGCTGCTGATTCACCAATTGATTGCGTCGCCTTAACTCGGCAGCATCAAGCAACTCGTGATATCCATTGGCTAACTCGACACCTCGATAGAAAATCTCAAAACGTTCCGCGACTCGACTATCCGCCAGCGAGATCTGCGCCAGCGCCGACTGGCTCGCCGGAAAGTGACTTACGACAACCGGCGATTCCATTCCCAAGCGTGGTTGCACCAGTTCGGTAAACAAAAGGTTGCACCAATCATCCCAATCATCGCTCCAAGCTGCCGATTCTACTAAACGTCGATCACAGGCAACTTCCGCTAGATGGTCAATACCAGCCGACAAAATATCGAGGCCAACGTAGCGCTGAAAGGCTTCTGCGTAGGTGACTCTCGCACTCGACGTGGGCCACTCTAACTGCAACAAGGAGCAAACAAGCTCCTCAAGAAACAGGACTCCTTGCTCAAAGCTCTCCCCAACCCGATACCATTCCAGCATCGTAAATTCGGGATTATGCAGCGGACCACGCTCACCACCGCGAAATGCTGGCCCAATTTGATAAATGGCAGTTAAGCCACTAGCCAGCAATCGTTTCATCGCAAACTCAGGCGACGTTTGCAGATAGGCAACAGCCTGCTCGAAACCCCACAGCTTGAGTTCGTCCCGATGAACCGACCATGGCTCAAGATGCCGATCGATCACCGTGTCTCGAGACAGTACGGGCGTTTGAACCTCAACGAATCCTCGCTCGTCAAAGAAGAGGCGGGCAGACTTCAATAGCTCAGCCCGCCGCCGCAAATGATCAATAGAAGCGGCCGAACGATACATCACTAACTCCTAAGCGGCTTGCTTGGACCTGGCCACGGCAAGAGTCGGAAGTACGTCGCGATGCATTTCGGGAAGCGTCTTATCCCCACCCCCATTGAGCACACGCCGAACGGTGAAAGGACGACGACTATCGCGGCTGTAATACAATCGAGTGGTCGCCTCGCCGAGCAAACCAACACTCAGCATCTGTACGGCCACAATACACAACATCACCCCTAACAACAGCAAGGGATTACCCGTCATGTCCAAGCCGCCCACGAGCTTGGCTGCGACGGTAGCCAGCACCGCAGCAGAACCAGCCACTCCAAATCCAAAAGCGATACGCCCAAAAAGCTTCATCGGACTACTGTAGTAATCCAGCATATATTTGACCGTGATCAAGTCGAGTACGACTCGAAGCGTACGCGATAAACCGTACTTGGTCTTTCCGAACAAGCGGGGATGATGCCGGGTCACCACTTCCACACAGCGTGCCCCGCGCCAATGCGCCAAAATTGGAATGAAACGATGCATCTCGCCGTATAACTCCAACTCATCTGCAACCTCGCGTCGCATCGCCTTTAAGGTGCAGCCCAAATCATGAATCGGAAAACGGGTCACTTTCGAAATTAATCGGTTCGCTAACCAAGAAGGAACTTTACGACTCAATAGTTGGTCTTGACGATTCTTCCGCCAGCCATGCACCAAGTCATACCCTTCGTCTAACTTAGCCAACATCATCGGGATATCGGCGGGATCGTTTTGTAAATCACCATCCAAGGTGACTAAATAATCTCCACGGGCATATTCCAACCCAGCCTGCATGGCGGCCGTCTGCCCATAGTTTCTGCGAAATTCGACGACGACGATGCGTGAATCTTGCTGGGCTAACTGCTCCAATGCCTCACGGCTCCCATCACGCGAACCATCATCGACTAAAACGACTTCCACTTCCTGCTGTAACTCATCCAGTACCGGCAGTAGTCGCTCGTACAACTTGGGAATATTTTCTACTTCGTTATAGATCGGTACTATGATCGAAACGGACATCACTCAGCCTCCCTGCTGATCAGGTATCCCATATGCCGACTTCCGAGAGCCAGCTTTCAATAGTCACAACTTGTAGATGACCATCACCAACCCAAAAGGTTTCGATTGCCTACAAGCAATGTTTTGAATCTAAGACTTCACCGCCCATCGATTTTTTAAACCGTCAGCGATCTTATCTTGACGCTATCTACAGGGCCGTGAGTTTAGAAAGCCACCCTCCCAAATGCAACATCATTAGGAATGTAACCTTTTGCTAGCAATTGGCAGGAAGCGATAAACCGCTACACTGAATTAGCCGTAGCAGAAACTCAGGCTCAGTGTAGCACTTCCGGCCCAAGCCGATTTTTCCAATCATCCATCCTCGAGCGTGTCGATCGGCCTAATTTTTGGGATGGTTCATTGGGTATTAGGCTACCTCGAAACATCTTCACCGCAGACTTAACGCCAGCATCGACGCCAGATTATTTACATAAAACAGGATGAAACCCGCTTTGGATCGCTATCGCCGCCAATCTCAATTCGCTCCGCTCGGCAAAGACGGCCAAAGCAAATTACTGGACGCTTCGGTCGCCATCTGCGGTTGCGGAGCATTAGGTTCCGTCTTAGCAGAGCGATTGGTACGCGCGGGAATTGGTCGAATTCGCTTGATCGATCGCGACTGGGTCGAGTGGGACAACCTGCCACGACAAGCCTTATTTACTGAAGATGATGCGCGAAACCGAGTACCCAAAGCGGTAGCGGCTGCGGAAAAATTGCAACAGATCAACTCGGAGGTAAAGCTCGATGTTGCCGTCACGGATCTAACTTTCCGAACTGCTACCCAACTCCTCGCCGATGTCGATCTGATACTCGACGGCACAGACAATTTCGAAACGCGTTTCCTCATCAATGACTATGCTCTGGCCCATAACAAGCCGTGGGTACATGCCGGCTGTATCGGCGCTCAAGGTCAATTACTTCCGATCGTACCCGGGAAAACCGCCTGCTTTCGTTGCCTCATCAGCGAGCCCCCAACGGCCGATAGCCAAGAAACTTGCGACACGGCTGGTGTGCTTGGACCAGCTATTGGCGTGATCGCATCGTGGCAAGCGATTGAAGCGATCAAAATTTTGACGGCAACGACGAACGAGACCCTTGGCAAGCTACAGGTATTCGATTTGTGGCAAGGAACTCATCGGACCATTTCGCTGGAAGCACTCCGAAACAACCAGGAGTGCCAAGCCTGCCAGCGCTCCGATTTCGAATTCCTAGATGGCAGACGGAGCGCCGCGGCATCGGTCTTATGTGGCAAGAATGCAGTCCAAATCCAACCACCTACGTCGCAACGATTAAACCTCAGCGAAATGTCGGAGCGCTTACGGAGCTATGGCCAACTCCAAATCAATGCATTTCTCTTACGAGTGAATATCGATAATCTTCAGCTAACTTTGTTCGCCGATGGAAGAGCCATTGTGTCAGGTACTGAAGAACCAGCAGTTGCTCGAGCCTTGTACGCTCGCATCGTTGGTAGTTAGGGATCAGTTAGTAGTTAGAGATCAATCGCTCGCGTCGCGATTATTCTTCCTCGGGAAGGTCAAACTTGCGTTGTGATCCCGAGTAGAATTTGGTGATATCGATCCCCTGTCGCTGTTCCTCTTCCATCAGTTTTAGTCGCGTCTCTAATCGCTCAACTCGTCTCATCAATTGCGGTAACAATTGTGGCAGGGGATCAATCGGCTCAATACGCGGTACCGTGGGGTATCCGAGGTGCCGCTGCATCGCTGCGAATAAGAAAAGGGGATCTTTTTTTCGATTGGCCGCGGCAATCTTGCCTTCCTTGGCACCAAAAAGAATTGGCGCTTCAGGACCTTCCCCCACATCACCACCCGCTTGCCTCTGCCGTCGATCCTCATATTCCTGACTGCGTACATAGATGAGATCAGAAAGTTCTACTAATCCCAATTGTCGACGGACGATTAATAACCACTCACTCCAGTTCTTGTCATAGGCTGGATCCTCGCTCATCGCCTTCAGCCCTCGATCATAGCTGAGGCGATTTCGACAAATCGATTCAAATTGAAAGAAGAAAAAGCCCTGCCGAGATTCACTTTGCGAACGATATTCCGCTTCGAACTGCAGGATCTTTAATGCAGTTCGAAAGTCAAATCGCCCAGAATCCCTCTCTGCTTCGGCTACCAAGAACACTTGAAAAGGGGAAAAGTAGTGTTTGAGAATCGCCATCCCCTTGGCCATCACACCTCGATGCTTGAGTTCGGCGGATAACATTTCGATGGCCATGGGCAATTTAGTCGTGGCCAATAACTCAAACTTTGTTTGATCCAGCAGATCTTGCAAAGTGATTTCGCGATTCAGGCGTTCGAGGATCGTGCGAAAAAAATACGCTTGCTCAACATACTCTTCGCGGGGCAACATGTTTTTCTACTTTCCACAACCGACTAGGTTGCTGTGCTGATCGACTTATTGACCAACCGACGGAGTCTTTACTTGAGCAGCATTATCGGATTGCAAATACTTTTTCAGAAAGGTGATGGCTTTGGTGCGGGCATCGGCATCGATAAAGGTCAATAGATGTCCTTGGCCGAGCACTTCATGAAATTGTGAATCAACACCATGCTTTTGCAGAGCATCATGTAGACAACGACTATTATCGAGAGGCACCATCCGATCCACCTGACCATGAAAAAAGAAAAAGGGTGGATCATCTGCTGAGGCAAACTCTTTAGGAGAGGCCTCTCGATAAATCTCTGGCACCTCGCTCCGCGAGCCACCCAAAAAGTAAGCTAAGGTAGCATTGTCCGGTTCTAAATCGCAAAAATCACAGGGAGCCCCGCCAGCGACAACCGCGCGAACTGCCGGTTGTCCTTGACTCGGATTACAGGCTATCAGGGCCGCTAAATGTGCGCCAGCCGAATAACCATAGACCGCTAGTTTCTCTGCATCGATTTGGTATTGGTCCGCAACCGCAACGGTCCATTTCAAAGCCTCGCGGCAATCATCAACTTGCGCTGGAAACTTCCATTTGGGCGCTAATCGATAATTAACAGCGATCGCTACAAACCCTTCGCGAGCTAACTCTCTGGCATGCTCTGCCATATTCCACTTGTCACCCGTCGCCCATCCGCCACCATGAATAAGTATCACAGCAGGCCGTCGCTGATCATCAGCAGGTCGATACAGGTCAGCCTTGATCTGTTCGTTTTGAACCTCGTGAAAAACAAGATTGCGTTCGATTCGTAGCTCCGGATCGCGCGCGGCAACTGGATTGACCATGATTGCGAATGCAACGACAAACCACAGTGACAACCATAGCGCCAGCGTTGCTGAGCCAGGTCGAACTTCTGGAGTTCTTTCCATTCGCGTTAGAACTTTCATCTGCCGGTCCAATTTTGCCAGTCCACTTTCACCAGAAACCTCACTCACCTTGTATGACATCCCCCAACGCCA
>JAUMAI010000149.1:0-2706 GCA_032116775.1 Pirellula sp.
CGTCCGCATGTTCAGCCAGGCCCGGCAGATGAACGGTTGCGAGGGCTTTCGGGGCGAGTTTTAGCTTCTAATCCAGACAGTATCAGGGGAGAGTTTGCTCGTATGGTTCAGGATGACCGTTTCGAGGGAATGTCGAAGGAGTTTGTAGGTAACTGGTTGGATTTCCGACGTTTTGAAAATCACAATGGTGTTGACCGTCATCGTTTCCCTGAATTCAACGATGAATTACGACAGGCGATGTTCCAAGAACCTGTGCAGTATTTCATGGATGTGGTTCGGCGAAACGGAAAGGTGAGTGATTTGATCGATTCCGATCAGGTTGTTGTGAATCGTTTGTTAGCAGAATTTTATGGAGTTGAGGAACTGTATAATCCTGCGGCAGAGGAATGGCAGAGGATCCGCTGTGAGGAAAAGATTGGACGTGGCGGCTTTTTATCGATGGGGGTGTTTCTCACGCAGAATTCACCAGGTTTACGAACCAGTCCAGTTAAACGCGGATACTGGGTGGTGCGTAAATTATTGGGCGAACAGATTCCAGCGCCACCTCCTAACGTTCCAGAGTTGCCGAATTCCGAGAGTGACTTGGGGGCAATGACCTTGCGCGAAGCTCTGGAAAAACACCGCGAACATCCTAGTTGTGCTGGGTGTCACGCACGTTTTGATTCCTATGGGTTGTTGCTGGAAGGGTTTGATCCAATCGGTAGGCCGCGGACGGTGGACTTGGGTGGGAGAGCCATATCCACAGCAGCAAGCCTGCCAGATGGTACTGAGGAAAATGGTATTGCGGGATTGCGCAAGTATCTTTCTAGTCAACGGGGAGATGATTTCCGGCGGCATTTCTGTCAGAGTTTAGTGGCCTATGCGTTAGGTCGTAGCTTGGTGATAGCGGATGATTTGCTTGTCGATGAGATGTTGACTGAACTAGAAAGAAATGATGATCGGATACAAACAGCGTTCGTAGTGTTGTTAAGTAGTCCTCAGTTTCAGTGGAAACGAGGGCAAGAGAGTCTGCACTCGGAGGATAGTGATGCTGCCAAATAGATTACAGCGGTACGTTGGAGCGTTGTCTAGACGCGAGTGGTTGCGAGGTGCTGGCGTTTTGGTTGGGCTTCCATGGCTCGAGTCGGTTCCGGTGTGGGGCGTTGAGAAAACTCAGAGTATCGAAAGATCGGTTAGTCCCTATCCTTTGCGATTTGCCGTTATGTTCATGGCCTGTGGTGTTCATCCGCAGCATTGGTGGGCCAAATCAAGCGATAATGGTTTGGAATTGAGCAAGTGCCTTAAGCCCTTGGAGCCACTACAGAAAAATCTGAATGTGATTCATGGACTTTTTAACAAGAATGCTACAGGTGTTGGCATTCATCCCGGACAGACTGGAAATATTCTCTCTGGCGCTGCCTTGAAGAAAGGCGCTGAGTTGCGCGGTGGTATCAGTGTGGATCAGGCGATGGCTAATGCTCTGGGTAGTGACGATATCGTGCCTAGTCTTGTTTTGGGGTGTGAGCAACCGACCACGGGCTACCACGAAACGAATTTTTCTATGGCCTATAGCTCTCATATTTCCTGGCAGAATGCCACTTCTCCTGTTCCCATGGAAGTCTATCCCTCCTTGGCGTTTGACAGTTTGTTCGAGAATCGTGGTAGTTTACGCAACAAGAGTGTTCTTGATCGAGTGATGGAGGATGCGGAAAGTTTACACCGTAGGGCTTCAAGTTCGGATCGCTCTAAGCTTGACGAGTATTTGACGAGTATCCGCGAGGTGGAGAAGCGAATCGAAAAGCAGAGGAGATCGCTGGATAAGGCGGTAGGTTTAGGAAAAGACCAAGGTAAGCCGGTGGCCTTTATGAAGCGTCCTGAGAACGGTTTACCTGAAGATATACGTGTTCACATGCAATTGATGTGCGACATCGTGGCTTTGGCGTTTCAGTCCAACCGAACCCGAATAGCATCGTTGTTACTTTGTCGAGATATATCAGGTTTGTTCTATCCGTTTCTCGATGTTCGTAAGCCACACCACCTAGCCTCTCACGACGATCTGTCTGAGGAGTGGGAACGCGTCACGACCTACTACTGTGAGCAAGTTGCTTACCTTTCTCAGAAGTTAAATAGCATGTCCGAAGGTGAGGGGACGGTGCTTGATCATTCTTGTGTCATGTTTATCAATAATATGTGGTCAGGAAGCAAGCATGACTCGACAAAGGTGCCACTGCTGACGGTAGGTGGATTAGATGGCCGCCTCAATACAGGAAGGGCCTTGGATTATTCCAATCGGCCTGCGGGAGAGAGGAAGCTGTGTGGCTTCTATTTGTCATTGATGCGTCGAATGGGGATTGATACGCCCGCATTCGGTGATGCCGAAGAAGAGCTTGCGGATCTATAGAGTGGGCTGGCGAGTCGGCAATGTGTAATCGCGGGATTGGTTGGCTTACTGCAGGTAAGTTAGAGTGAGCTGATTGATGTTTAAGTCCAAAGTAGCTGTGGGCCTTATTGCATAAAAATAGCGTTGAAAGTTCTTGGACTCTCAACGCCACTAAGTTGCGAATTTTCGATTGATCACAGAATTGTACGATCCATAGAGCCTTGGGGACCTGTTATTTGGTTTTCAAATCAATCGGTGGGATCGTCGTGTTGCCGGAATCGATTGAAATCTTGATTCCGCGATCCTTATTAAGGTATCGCCCTTTAAGTAAGTCAGGTCCTGGTTCA
>JAUMAI010000150.1:0-4595 GCA_032116775.1 Pirellula sp.
CGAAATTCCAAAGCTCATTCGCGATCTAGGTGCAAAGCAGATACCATTTATTTACTTCCAGGAACACTCCGAGGGGATGATGAAGAAGACGAGCAAGGAAATCGAAATGCAGCAGCTGCCCGGCCTCGGCAAGCTCGACTATCGGCTCATCGTAAAGGCGCTTAGCGATATTAGTTTTACGGGCTACGTAGAAATCTTCATGCATCCAACTCCACGAGGTGTGCCGATTCTGCCAGCGGCGGCGGAGATCACTGAAGCAATCAATAACTCTCGCGCATACGTTGAAAAGTGTATCCTCGAAGTTGCGTAGAAACTCAATGAGTACCTTCCATATCCTTTGACAATTTATTAACCAAGCACTGGCCGCGCGGCAAAAGTAGTTTCAATGGCCCCTTCTCGCCTTCTAAGTATGTGAAGATCGAAAAGATCGAACTTCATGTCAAATCACCAATAAAGATCCAGCGAATGAGATCCATCCTCAAATTCATCACCGCCCTTTTGTTAGTCTCTACTTTTTAGTGGCGAAGCGGCCGGCCAAGTTCTCGAAGGTTTTTTCCAAAATGTCTTGCAGCGCCGGAGGTCATTGAAACGACGAAAGGTGCTGTGTCTGGTAGGATTTGTAGACATACCTTAACCAAGTCATACATGAACACTTTCACAGCCGGCGACTTAACCTATGGTGTATTTCATTGGATGTTTTCTGTTGGTTTTCGCTACTTCTTGCAACTCTATGTCGTTCGGCGATGAACTTCGAGTGCTTACCGTAGGTGATGTGCAACGCAGCTATCTAGTCCACGTTCCACGCAAGTATGATCCCACGAAGCCGACGCCGGTGGTTATCGCTTTTCATGGAGGAGGTGCCAACGCCGAAAACATGGCGATGTTTAGCGGGCTCAACAAGAAAGCCGATGACGCCGGATTTATTGTCGTATATCCTAACGGAACAGGACGTCTTAAGAATCGTTTACTGACATTCAACGGAGGTAATTGTTGCGGCTATGCTATGACGAGCAAGATTGACGACATAGATTTCACTCGCCAATTACTTGATGACCTTAACAAATCCGTGAATATTGATCGCAAACGAGTCTTCGCCACTGGCATGTCAAACGGCGGGATCATGTCCTACCTGCTTGCTTCCGAACTTTCAGATTGTATCGCCGCAATCGCTCCCGTAGGTGGTCCAATGGGAACGGAAATCTGTAACCTCAAGCGTCCGGTATCCGTTATTCACTTCCATGGGACAAAAGACGAACATGCCCCCTTCAATGGCGGAAAGGGGATAGGACCATCTGGGACAGAGTTCTATTCGGTCGAGCATTCCATTCAGGCGTGGGTCAAGGCCAACGGCTGCAAACAAGAACCAGTCATTACAACTTTTCCTGACACTGCGAATGATGGGACAAAAGTGATCCGCAAAACATACGGGTCAGGCAAAGGCGATTCTGAAGTCGTGCTGGTGATGATTGAAGGTGGCGGGCACACTTGGCCGGGACAAGAACCACGCCTCAAATCGTTGGGGAAATCCACTAAGAATATTTCCGCAAACGACCTAATGTGGGAGTTCTTCGAGAAGCATCCAATGAAATGATTTCCTTATTGCAGATTATTACGCATGCGGCATGTAACGAATAGGTAATAAATCGCCTTCTATCTCTTTGGACATTGGAAACGCCACTATCTCCTGGGACTGTTTCACATAACACGAAAGAATACACGATCAGAATATAGCGTTGCCCTTGCAGTGTCTAAAGACGAGGCGACTGAAGCACAGTTAATCGTGTCCTCATTCCTCCACAACATTGGCCAAGACCATCGCTCTCGTGAAATCCCCTCGATAGTACACTGCTAGAGGGTCGAAAAACTTAAGTTGCGTAGGTCACGAAAAGCGATCGTTTCGTTGCATGAAGCCGGGCACTTGCTTTTCATGCGGAACATTGATTTCCCAGCCTATCTGCCTCAAGGCTAGATTTTCGATGATCGCGCGTTTTTGAAGAATCCCCACAATTCGTCCGGTGCGGAGATATCTCGTGTGCTTGCACCGGTTCCTTCGATACCGCGACTGCGCTGCATCGGCCAGCCATGGCCATGTCCTTCCATCGTATAAAAAACAACCGGTGCTTTCCCTGTCCATTGCTTTGCATGCACTCGGCATCCATCACGAGGGTCGCGATCCGGTAATTCCCATTGATTCGCTTGATCGTGACAAAAGTTCACTTTGCGCCAATAAGCGACGGTTTCCTCGGCACTCATTTGATCTCGATTACCACTCCATGGTTTCATCGGATCCTCGGTTCCAAGCATGAGGATGATTGGAATCGGACGGGAAGGTTTTGGCCAAGCGGTTTCTGCAGCGCGTGGAAGTGTTGCGACGATAACCCCTGCTCCCGCGATTCGATCTGCCAAATGGCAAACCAGATTCATTGTCATCACCCCTCCATTGCTTCCGCCGGCAACATAGATATGTTCGCGATCCGCGACCTTTTCCTCAATCAGCGCATCGAACATCGTTCGAAAGAAACTGATCTCGTCGGCATCGCTAGTCCTGCGTTTTACGGAGTACATGTCGTGGCTACCGATGTTCCATCCGTTCACTCCACTGGGATAGACCGTAACATATCCCTGCTGCTTTCCGAGAACGGTAAAGTCAGTTTTTAGATGCATTGCCAAACCACTACTTGACGCGCCTCCGTGCAGAACGAACACAACAGGAGACGGTTTGCCTTTGACGGCTTCAGGTATATGAATAAAAAACTCTCGCTCGGAGTTCCCCACTCGAATCTTTCGTCGCTCTAGACCTGGGGGCACAGGGCCATTTTCAGTTCGATCCCGCAATCGCCGTATCGCATCACGCTGGCCAGCCGTCGGCGTCTTGCGTTGATCACCTGCTTCCTCAGAGCGTTGTGTTCTATTAAAGCCTCGCCGAGAAGTTTTCTCTGGTATATCTTGTGAAAATACTGTTGTGGCAATGTTAAGTACGATGCTTACAGCAATGACCACCGTAAGCGATGTTCGGGACCTCATATTTGATCTCTCGTAAATTATGATATCTCTTTTTAGCATCCGCTTATGTTACTTCACTGAGATTCCTTCGTTACCGAAGATCATGGTTTTGGGCGTTGCGACGGTGTGAGGCAGCCATGCAGGCAATCCCTCGCCGCTGGGTTTTCCGTCTCGCATGAAAGTGACCCAATACTCCATCATGGCATTACTGATTTTACGGCCTTGTTCGGAATCCTCGACTGGTTGGGAATCATCCTCGCGTCCACTTCCAGTCGGACGGTTTCCACCGCCACGGCGGGAGCTCGCAGCGTTATTAGCGACCTGCTCATTTCGAAAACCATATTGTGCGGCAAGCGACTGACCAATGGTTCCAAAGGCATAGGCGACACTCTCGCCATGCTGGGCTGCAAAGCGAACCGAACGAGCCTGAGGAGGAACGTAAGTCAACTGAAACATCCACACGGATTGCCCCGCGCGGACCATCTCGTCCGCAAGTGTGCGTTGAAACCCAAAAGCGCCTCCCGTGGCTACTTCATCCCCCAATTGCCTTGCCCCCGACTCGCCGTTTGCTGCTCCCATCAACACAGGGATCCTGGCTTGCTTGCCTTGAGCAAACGTATCTGCGGGAACCGCTGTGACCAATCGCCCGTCGATGATCGGTTTGACGGGCAGATTCAATTCGCGAATTGCGCCTACTCCCACTGCGATATCATCCGCCGCAATCTGACGCAATTCCGTACTGGTCGCTCGATCATCCAGCCCTAGTCTCTCAGTCAATCGCAGTCCTGCCGCTTCCGCCTCGAAAAGAGTTTGAATGTTCTGGATACCACCGCTGCTGTGGATAATCGCTTTGTGGAACAGCCCCTGGGCTTGAGGTATCCCCATCAAGAACAGGCAACTCGTGCCGCCGGCAGAGGAGCCGGAGATCGTGATATTCCCAGGATCACCTCCGAATGCTGCAATATGGTCTTGCGTCCAATGAAGGGCCGCCATCATGTCGAGCAAACAGTAATTGCCGAGCGGTTCGTCGGGTTTACTCTCGGCCGTCAACGACGGATGAGCAAACAGTCCGAGTGGACCGAGCCGATAGTTGATCGAGATCACGATCGCGCCACGCTTGGCCAACTCTGAGCCATCGTATCGCGGCTGTCCACCCGACCCTTGAATGAACGCACCGCCGTGAATCCAGAACAAGACTGGTAGCTTCGAATCCGCGGTCGCATTCGCTGGCGTCCAGATATTGAGGAAGAGACAGTCCTCGCTTTGAGCACTCCGCGGGGCAAACGTTTCACCTTGCAGTGACAATGCCCCGAACTGAGTCGCCTCGCGTACGCCCTGCCAAGGCTCGACCGGACCAGCCGCCTGCCACCGCCGCTCACCCACAGGAGCCGCCGCGTACGGGACGCCGCGGAAGATGCGCACATCACCCACCAGTTCACCGACCAACTCTCCAGCCGCGATCCGCAGCGGCGCAGTCCTGGCCCTGACTTGATTGGTGCCTCCACCGCCGCCCGCTGGACGGTTTGGGGTGGATGAGCCCCCCGCACCCGGAACGGCAGAACCAGGCAGAGTTCCGCTGCCTCTCCCCGGTC
>JAUMAI010000151.1:0-2213 GCA_032116775.1 Pirellula sp.
CCGGTCGTTGTGAATGGTCAGATCGTCGGTGCAGTGGGTGTCGGCGGCGTGACTTCGCAGCAGGACGAGCAAATTGCCGAGGCGGGTCTTCGACACGCGGGGTTGTCTCAGTAACCGCGCCCTTTTTGCGAATCGACACCACCGCGGGCACTACAAATCGACAAACCCGCGTGTGGCCTCGCCCACCCTAGTATCGCGAAAACACATCCGGTGGACGATCATCGCACCTTGCTCGCCCTACAATCCCATCCACTTTGCGAATAATCCATCGCATATTTTTGAATGTGAATTGACCACGCCCTGCGGCAGCACTAGATTGCGCGCTTCATCGCGCATGCGACGAACGAGGTTGACAGCTCGTAAGCACAAAGAGGAAAAGCAAAGTCGTCCTTGAGGAAGAATTTCAAGGCGCATCCACTTATGCAGGGAGATGTCATGAAACACCCAGCTCGTCAAAACTCGCCGCATCGTCGGCGCCGAATTCATCACAATCGCTTTCCGTATATTCGCTTTGCGACCGTTCTGGCAGTGAGCAAACGGTTGCCGTTTTCACCAAGCTTGCTGCTGCGAGGCGACTGGCTCACTGAAGCGGGCTTTCCGCCCCACTGTCGCGTACGGATTACGGTGCATGCAGAGCGCTAGGTGATAGAGCCGTTACTCGGTGGAGGCATGCGGACATCATATGAATAATCTAAACAGTCCTTGACATGCCCAATTTAGGCATTATCATGCCCAGTATGGGCATGCCAATACACTCACCTCAGCAAAAATCCGCTTCTTTTGGAGGGTTGGGGAGCGTGTTGTTTACGAACACCCAGCAACGCGTACTCGCCTTTTTATTCGGCCAGCCAGAGCGCTCGTATTTCGCCAACGAACTGATCCACCTCACCGGTGCCGGCTCGGGAGCAGTGCAACGGGAGTTGAAGCGGTTGAGCGAGAGCGGGCTAATCACTTCCCAAATGCGCGGCAATCAGCGGCATTTTCAGGCGAATCCGCAGTCTCCGATCTTTCAAGAGCTGACACAGATCGTACAAAAAACCTTCGGTTTGGCGCTTCCCATTCGTGAAGCCCTCGCGCCCTATCAAGAGGCGATTCGGTGCGCGTTCATATTTGGATCGATCGCCAAGAAGCAAGATACAGTGGCAAGTGATGTCGACCTGTTTGTCATCAGTGATTCGCTGTCTTACGCAGACTTGGTCAATCAATTACTAGGTACTGAAGTCCGCTTGGGGCGAGGTATCAATACCACCATTTATACAGAGGCGGATGTACGACAACGACTGATGGATGGCAATGCATTTTTAAGCCGAGTACTTGAACAACCCAAGATTTGGATCATTGGCAATGAATCAGACATCCCCACTTGAGAACCTAGTGGGGCCCGGCAAGCCGCTGCACAAAGAACCGCCGGACAAGAAAGAGATCGCTGGTCTCATCGGATCGGGGAACGCACGCCTCAAGGATTCCGAAAACGTCACCCTAGCATTGGAAAGCCGCTTTGATCTATCTTATAACGCGGCACATGCACTGTGCCTTGCGGCATTGAGACGGCAGGGTTACCGGTCCGGCAATCGCTACATCGTGTTTCAGGCGTTGCAGCACACACTTGGACTCAGCGCCGACGTGTGGCGAGTCCTGGCTAAATGCCATGAAATTCGCAACTTAGGCGAATATGAAGGTGATCTCAATATCAACGAGCGGCTAGTGGCAGACCTGATTGCCGCTACCAAGCGGGTAGCCGAGGCCCTCCAGAAAACCTAATTCGTGGGGCACCGGTCCAGGTCGCATCGTGAGGGTCGTCTCGGCGGACCAACAACCAAGCCGGTGACCTCTGAACAGATGTAGCTAGCCCGATTACGAGCGGAGCTAACTAAGACCAATTCTGACTCACAGAGCCCGCTGAAGCCAAAGACGTACTTCAGTCATCCCACTACCGCCTAGAACTAGAATCCCGCCCCTGCTGCACCTTGCGGCGCAAGAACGCCGCCTTCTCTGATTCCCTTCGCTGACTAAAACCCAGCAGCTCGTCTTGCTCGGTCAGACGCGACGACAAGCTGTGCGACGAATACATCAACTCTTTCTCTAAGCGCGCCTGATCACGCCGCGCCAAAAGCTCGCGTAGTACGGATACCGTTTGCATCAACCAGGGGTTGTCTTGAGCGCGTAACTCAAGCGTATCAACATCCGCGCTAGCTGTTCCCAGTTGCGCATAC
>JAUMAI010000152.1:0-2244 GCA_032116775.1 Pirellula sp.
CCACCAACTATGAACGAAATATCCGCGGTGGAATTGCACGCTTGTACAATCTGTATCACCCTGGAAAGATTGGTGCAATTGCTTATGGTGTTTTTCGCGCTGATCAGTGGAAACCAGCGATCCGTGCAACGTACGCCAGAAAATACTCGTCGGGATACGTGTACGACACTTTCTTGCGGACACTGCTCACTTATAGCGGCGAGATTGAGGTTGTAGAAGCAGTCACTTGGCTGTGCAGCGGAGAAAATCCGCCGATCCAAAACCAATCGTCATTCAATCGAAGCATTGATCTCATTGAATGGTTTGATGAGCCAAAGTTCAAAGATGAAGTGATTGACTTCAAGCAACGGCTTGCTTCGGAGGTGTCCGAGATTCACCCTGAAGAAGGGGATGTTATTGTTGGTGCAATAGATTTTGTTGTCGGCACGCTTGAGGATCGGTATCGCGTTAAAGCCAATCGTCGGGTTTCATTCAGGGAGAAGCTGCCACGATTAATCAAGACGATGACTCCAGCACCGGTTAAACAAATTGCTAAAAATTTGCTGCCTCGTTCAATTACCAAGCGATTGGATTGGCAAGGAATTCGATTTTTGGATTGCGTGAAATTAATGGAACAAGGGGGAGCATCTGTTGACCAAGAAGAAATGTCGACGATATCTCAAATGATCAAAGAATTCCACGAAGAGAGTTTTGCCTAGTCGCGAAAGTTGTTGAACTGCAACGGAAGCTCTAGATCGGTTGCCTTAAGCAGCGACATCACCTCTTGCAAATCATCGCGCTTCTTGCCGGTTACCCGAACCTGCTCGCCCTGTGTTTGACTGCTTACTCCCTTTGGTCCTTTTTCCTTTATTAACTTGTTGATTTCGCGGGCCTTGTCGGAATTGATACCGACCTTGACTGTGACAACTTGGCGAACGCTTTCGCCCGATGCTGCTTCTACCTTTCCCCATTCGATGCCGCGAAGCGAAACCTGTCGTTTAACGAGCTTCTCTTCCAGAAGGGTTTTAAGTGCACGGAGGCGATCTTCGCTGGAGGTCTTTAAGGTGAGAATGAGGTCGGCTTGTTCGATAGAAGAATCGGTGTTTTTGAAATCAAACCGATTAGCCAGTTCACGTTGTGCCTGATCGACCGCATTCTTGAGTTCTTGTTTGTCTACTTCGGAAACGATGTCAAAGCTGGGCATAGTGAACACAATACCCAAGCCGATAGAGTGGACACCTTGTGGGTCGGTACCCAAGCGGCCAAAGGGAGCAGACTGTAAATCTGCCGGCTTATGCCTACGTAGGTTCGAATCCTTCCCGGCCCACCATGTACATACAAAGTGCTGACCGAGTTCCAATTCTGTTACTCCGATAGCATTTCAACGGCTTCAGGCAACTGAAGTTATGCCCTCTTAGCTCATTCGGTAGAGCACTTCCATGGTAAGGAAGAGGTGGCGGGTTCGATTCCCGCAGAGGGCTCGTAGTTACGGCGGCGTAGCTCAGTTGGTGAGAGCATCCGGCTCATAATCGGAAGGTCACCGGTTCGAATCCGGTCGCCGCTACAAAAGAGCAAATTGGTTCTGATGGTCAGGAATAGAATCTAATGGTGAGAGATTTGCCAATCACAAAGATGGTGTGGCGGGCACTTGCAATCAACGAACGACGAAAGCTTTTTTTCGTCTGGATTCTTGTTCTTATTGGAATGATGCTCGAGCTGCTCAGTCTCGGCTTGATCATTCCGTTTATGGGCTTACTCACCCAAGACGACTACGCCGAAAAGTTCCCTTCGCTTTATGAGCGACTGGGGGAGCCAACTCAGCAAGAAATTCTTGTCACCGGCGTGCTGTTTATATTGGCGGTCTATCTCGTCAAAGCAATTTTTACGTACTACAGCAACTGGGTGCAACGTGCTTTTCTAAACAGGGCAAAGGCTCGGCTATCAAACGAAATTTTCCAAAGGTATTTGTGTCAGCCTTATTCTTTCCATCTCGACCATAACTCCTCAACATTGATTACCAATGCGGAAAATGGTCGCACCATTGTGAGCGGAGGACTCGAGCCGCTTCTGGTGTTGCTCACTGATGGCCTGATTGCAACCGGCATGTTCGTTTTGCTTTTACTTGTTGAGCCAATCGGAACTCTTTGTGTTCTTGTTTTGTTTGCCGCAGCCAGTGTGTTGTTTCAATTTTCAACGCGAAAGCGCATTCACGAATGGGGAATTGCGAAGAAGATCGAATCCCGTTTAGTTCTGAAGCATCTGCAA
>JAUMAI010000153.1:0-5846 GCA_032116775.1 Pirellula sp.
GAGCCACCAAAAACACTCCTAAAAAGTGCCTGGCACCCGCTGAGTGCAGGCACCATACGGGTTCGGCACCATACTGGTTCCAGGCGGATTCGCCTGGCTTGCGTTTGTAACTGCCCCCCTCTCCTCGGGAGGAGAGGGGCTGGGGGTGAGGAGCCGGTGCTAGCTAACCATGAGTTTCGAGGATACGGGCAAAGCCCATATTCTCAATATCTGCCCGCAAAGTGCATAGGGCCATAAAGTGCTTGGCAGATCAAGCGAACTGCAGTACAAGCGAATTCGCTCGCGTGGCTGTAAGATGATACCCGTGAAACCTATGTGCATCGCCAAGCTCAAGACACAGTTCGCTTAACAAGCTCCCAGGCTTGGAGGGCACACTCAGGCTATCGCCCTGAATGGCGTTCGCGCACCGAAGACCATTGAGGCACTCGCGATTCCAAGAAGTGCCTATCAAGAAGTGCGTAGCTGCGCCCTCTTCTTGCTTGTGCCCACGAAAAAAGGTCGACAGCCCTCAAGACTACCGACCTTCGATTTATCACTACGAGCTAGAAGCATTGCACCTAGCAGATATAGAGTATTACATTACTTGAAGCGTTCTGGGGCAAGCTTTACAGTGCCCATATCGTTAACACCTGGCTTGAGTTTCAGTGTGACGTAACCGCGGTCCCACTTTTCTGCCTTGCCGTTGATGTTCACTTCACTGATCGACTTGTTCTGGCTTTCATGCCAAACGCGGAACTTCAATTCCTCGCCAGCTGGCAAGCCTTTGATTTCTAGAACACCATTTTCATCGCTGACGCCCACATAAGGATGATCCTTAACGATGATGTAGCCCTTCATCCAAGGATGGATGTTGCATTCAACAGGAGTTGGAGCGGTTTCTTCTTTGGCAATCTTCAAATCCTTTGAGCCGCCAGAAGGAACAGTCACGTTTTGAGCTTCGTTCTTGAAGAAGCCAAAGTTAGCGTTGTGGCCAGTTTTATCGGAGTTCTTCACTTCCAGCGTCTGTCCAGATCGCATCACCAACACGTGTGGAATAAAGACGCACTTAACGTTGTCCAACAAAGGCTTGGTTTCTGGGGCCTTGGCCAGATCAGGATGAATCTTCAACTTGCTGGCATCTTTGACATCGAGCGACAAAGCGATGTAGCGGATACCGCCGTTGCTGGAGTTAACAACCAACGATTCACTGGTAATCATATTGCCGTTCTCTAGGCAGAACGGATCTTTGCTGGCGTCAATCTTCTTCGGGGCAGGTGCTTTACCATCGTAAACAAAAGTCATCTTCAGGTCTGCCCATTCTTGAGCAGAGAGACTGGAACCACTCAGAAGACCACTCACCAACAACAGCCCATATACGAGCCAAGAGCTACTCATTTTCATCGCAAAAAACTCCGCGTTAGGTGGGGCGTTCAAGGTGATCTATTCACGCAAGTCTGCAGCAAGCTGTTTAGATTCCACAATACCTCGAACGCGAGATCGAGACTAAGCCTGTGCGACGATCGTCTAGCACGACTTCATTCGACCGAACTCGATTGGCATTGTACACAAAGAGCACACTTTGGGCTACGCGCGACCGAGTGAAAGCGAGAAGCCAGCCATGACCCGAAACACTATCCAAAACACCATACCTATACACCTAAACAGATCGGCGGAGCTGTTTAAGTCAACACTCAGCAGGTCCGCATCGCTTTTCTTGAATCGCCGGCTGCCTGAAGTTCAGCTGGCACATCCCCTGCTCGATAGTGCACCACCGATGAAGGCTCCACCCAACCCACTTGCGGCTGGATGGTCACAATCACCGATTTAAAGGCTGGGGTTTTGGACTGTGGATCGAGATGTCGCGGCACGAGTACGTTGGATTCGGGATAATACATCAACGCATTACCGGGTCGAATCCGATCAAAGACTCGAGCGATCTGATTGACCATGACCCCAACCTCGCTGCGAATCGTTACCAGTTGCTCAGGCTGCAAACCCAAGCGTGGAAAATCCTCAGAGTGCAAGAGGATAAGATCGCGACGCTCTTGGCCGCGATAGAGATCCTCTTCTTCATAGACCACCGTATTGAACTGCCCTTCGCTGCGGGCCGTCATCAAACGAACCTCGCCGACCCCCATGCCTGGAATTGGCTGCAAGCGATGGGAGAAAAGAACCGCTTTCCCATCGGGAGTTGCAAACTTGGGTTCATGAAAGACTCGGCCACTGATATGAAATTCTTGTTTGGTTCGACCGATATCCGAGATAGCTTCGAAGCCGGGCACGACCTTCGAAATCCATTGTCGTATCGTCTCCGCTTTTTCCATTTCAGTCCAACGCACCACACCGGTATCACCAACAACGCGTCTTCCTAGTTCGGCGATCACTTGGATCTCGCTGCGTGGTCCAGGAACACGCCTCGGTCCACCATCGCTCAACCGTACATAATTGAACATCGATTCTTGCGTTGTCGGTTCTGGTTCTTCATCGCGAGCCAAGACCGGCAGAATGATCGTTTCATCGGCTAAACCGTGGGCATGTCCGGTGTTTAGCGTGGTGTTGATCATCACCAATGTTTTCAAACGCGACATGGCGCGGTCAGCGTACTGCGCATCAGGATTCGAACCGAACAAGTTACCACCCAAGCAAACGGCAACCTTTGCCTTTTCACTGTCAGCGGCTTCCATGCAAGCCATCGTGTCCATACCCGGTGTCGTTGGAAGCGTGACACCGAATTCCTCTGTCAAGCTTTTGAAGATGCTCTCTTTGAGTTTTGGGGTAACGCCAACCGAACCAATGCCTTGGACGTTGGAATGCCCGCGAATCGGCATCAAGCCTGCGCCGGGGCGCCCCACCATGCCACGCAGTAATGCCAAATTGATAATCGCTTGTACGTTTTCCACGCCATTCTGATGATGCGTGATCCCCATCGTCCAACCGAAGACAACATTCTTCGATCGGGCATAGAGTTCCGCGATTCCCTCGATCTCCGCCTGCGACACTCCGCTGAACTTCTCGATCTGCTCCCACTTCGCTTGCTGCAGACTCTGCAGATACTGTTCGGTATTGCGGCAGTACTTCTCGAGAAAATTAAGATCGGCTTGCCCGCGCTCCACGATCACTTTGGCGATTCCGGTCAGCAGGGCCAAATCACCTCCGATGTGCGGCTGTACGAAATGAGAAGTGATTTTCGTTCCAAACAAAAAGCTCCATGGATCGCTGGGGATTCGAAAATTCTCCATCCCCAATTCGCGAATAGGATTGATGGTTACCACCTTACCTCCATTGCGGCGCAGGTGCATCAATGAAGTCATCAGTCGAGGATGATTGCTGGGGGGATTACCGCCGATGATGAATACTAAATCTGCCCTCTCCAAGTCCTCGAGTTGTATCGTAGCAGTGCCTGTACCAAGTGCAGAATTTAAACCAACACCGCTGGCTTGATGACAATAGTAGCTGCAATTATTTACGTTGTTGGTGCCGTATAACCGCGCCATGAGCTGCAGCAAGAATCCCGCTTCATTGCTGCTTCGACCGCTGAAATACCAAAAGGTCTCGTCGGGAGTTACGCTTTGAAGAGCTTTGGTCAATCGATCAAATGCTTCATTCCAGGTGATCGTGCGATAATGGGTTGCACCTTTTTCGTAAAGCACTGGCTGAATAAGACGACCACTTTTTTCAAGACGCCGTGGTGACCAAGTGGCCATCTCAGCGACGCTGTTGGCGCTCCAGAAATCCGCTGTGATGGCAGGTTGCATATCGGCAGCCATCGCTTGAATCGACTTCTTACAAACCTCTGGAAAAGAACCTTGCTCATTGACCATGCCACCTTTTTGGCCACCCATTCCCAGTGCGCAAGTCTTGCACGCATTGCGAGTTCGCAATGCCTTGTAAAGGTTCCATACACCACCAACTTCACGAGCTTTCTTAAAGGTGTACAGTAGAGCAGCAAGTCCGCCACCCGATTTAACTTTTCGCATGATGTACCTCGAAGATGCTCCGACAGTTGGCAAGTGGAAGGAGAGGAAGGATTAACTGGAGACCGACAATTTTCGCTCGCCCGTAAGTAACCAAACTGGTGCACCGAGCCGAGCTTGAAGGCGAATTCCACGTGGTAGGGTAAAGTATAACCTCTAAGAATAGCAAGATTGAACCGCACCACCGTTTTTCCAGCAAACAGTGGTGATTCCAGCAATATTCTTTCGTCCAGTGCCCCGCATCCCAAAAGCAAAAGCCCAACCGAAATCAACCTTTTCCGCTTCGAGGCATTGATGAAGGCTCGAATCAAGAGTCCATCGCTTGTTTCGTCGCGGCATATGAGCGCAGAGCATCGCTGAAACTTCGATTTCCTCAGTCGCATCCACAAAGAGCATTTAGATATCTCCCTCAATGCCTGCCTACAACTTTCACTTCCGGCGTCGAACCAATACCCCCTTGTACGCCGAGGTCTCAAGACGACGTCGCGTCACGAGAGCATTCGTTACAACCTGACTAGAGAGTCGCTATACTGCCAAAAGCTTCAGACCAGAAAAGAGAATCGCAGAACATTCATCAGTCGAAGGGATTGCAGCCATGCTCCGCTTTGTCGGCCTCAACTTTGATCACATGCACATGGGTGACAATCTGCGAATGGTCCTCGAACAAGATGGCTGTGATTTAGTTGGCATCTGTGATTTACAACCTGAGCGAATGCAAGAGAGCATCACGCGGTTGAAGATTCCAGAAGATCGAGTGTACCACTCACCACAAGATTGCTTGGCAAAAACTCGCGCCGACGTTGCGATACTATGCCCAGCTTCCGCCGAGCATGGGGATTGGGTTGAAATGGTTGCACCTCATGTGCGAGCGATTTTAATCGAGAAGCCATTTGCAGCCTCACTGTCTGAGGCGGACCGAATGATCGATGCCTGTCGAAGGCACAACACGCTGCTGGCGATTAACTGGCCCTTGGTCTGGGTAGCGTCTCACCAAACCGCCAAACGCTTAGTCGAGGAGGGCCGAATTGGACGACTGAAGGAAGTCCATTATTACAACGGCAATCGCGGCCCCCTCTGGCATACCGCGGAGAAGATTGAGCGAACCGCAGAATGGGTCGAGCAGGAAAAGCCGCACAGTTGGTTCTACTCTGCCAAACGGGGTGGTGGCTCGCTGTTAGATTATCTCGGCTATGGCACCACTTTAGGCACTTGGTATTTCAACGGCGCTCAACCACTTGAAGTCACTGCCACGATCGACTCACCCACCGGATTGGAGGTCGACGAGCACAGCGTCACGGTAGCCCGATATCCCTGGGGACTTTCCAAGTTCGAGACGCGTTGGGGAACCTTTACGGACCCATGGATCGCGCAGCCGCAACCCAAATGCGGCTTCGTTCTGGTGGGCACGGAAGGGACCATAAGTTCCTATGACTACGAAAATAAGGTGACGATGCAAACTTCTGAGCGACCCCAAACTCATGAAGTGCCCGTAACCCCATTAGAGGCTCCCTATCGCAATCCAATCGAGTATATTGCACATATCCTGCGCACAGGCGAACCGGTTACCGGCCCCCTGTCGCCGGAAATCAGTCGAATCGGCCAGCAGATTGTCGATACGGCCTTCCAAAGTGCCCAACTCAAACGTACCCTGCCACTTCTCAATTCGTGATGGGAGCGACCGTCCAGTCGCTAATGTACCCTTCGTCATCTATTGATCCGTTCAGTAAAAGAATAACGCAGCCATGAAAGTCTTGATCGTTGGTAACGGTGGTCGTGAACACGCCTTAGCTTGGAAGATTGCCCAAAGTTCCCGCGTCGATCAAGTATTCGTGGCTCCCGGCAATGCGGGCACCGCTTTGGAAGGCGCCAAAGTCTCCAACGTGACGATCGCGG
>JAUMAI010000154.1:0-4209 GCA_032116775.1 Pirellula sp.
AGCGGTCGCTTGATCTTTGAAGCCCATCTGTTCGAGCAAGCCGGTGGCAGCTCGTACTTGCATCAACTCAGCCGCGCCGCGATAGTTTTCATCGGAGAGGACTTCATCGATACGCGACAGCAGTTCGTTCGGATCGGTCGACTTACCACCCATCAAAGCTTCTGCGGCGTAACCGAGTTGCATCAAGCGAGCGTTATGGATCAGTTCGGTATCGCCCGTCTTTACGATGTCATCCACATAGGTTCGCAATTGTTCGTTGGCTCGCACATCGCCGAGGCTGCTGAGTTGCGAGAGAGCTTGTAGTTTGGCTTTATGTGCCAAGCGTACATCTTTTTCGTTGAGATCTGTTTTGCCGAGCAATTTGTTAGCAGCTGTGAGTTTCATTTCTAAAACTCGTGCCCCTTGTTGACGAAAGTCTGCTTCAGGGATCATTCCTTGGCTGCCATACACGGCCAAGTCGCGAATTGCTTGATCGGTTTTAAGCAAGAACGCGATCAGCTCGGCGGAATCTTCCGAGGCAGGGAATTGCAGAGTGGTGAAGGATGGTGCTTCGTTGACCACTCCACCCGCGCGATTCATTTCAGGATTCGCTGCGGCGCCAGGAGTTGTGGCGCCAGTGGCTGGTGGTTTAGCGGCTTGATTGGCCAAACTATCATTGCCACCTGGAGCTGGGGCAGGGGTGGTTGGCGAGGGTGTTGTTGGCGTTGCAGGAGCAGGAGTCGAGCCTTCAGGCTTGGCCGCTGCAGCAGAGGAGCTTGAGTCGCCATCGGCGACTTGATAGCCGCTTGTCTCAGCGCTGATTTCTTTCGATTCCTCGCCGCCGCAGCCGGCAAAGGATAACGCGATCGCCAGCGAGAAACTTAAGCGAGCGAGTTTATGAGTTGCATGACGGCTTCGCTGAAAGGCGATTGGGCTAGTGACGATTTGAGAGTTAGGCGTGCGTGCCACGAGAAAATCCTTGCAAAGTTGCGTTGTAATGCGCGGACGTAGTAACGGTAGGCATACCGCGCATTGAGATGGTTGAAAACTTATTTAGGCCACCTATATGGTATACTTTTCAACATCTAGCCGAAAGATGTAAAGTCAGGCCGCACTTGCTGAGCTTTCATCTGCGAACGCCCCTCGGCTGCTTCACCGGAAGAAACGTTTTCTAACATTCTCTCCCCTCGCCCCCAGCGTTTTATGCGCAGCAGAAAATCGCTAGGGGGATGAGGGAGAAAAGTAAATCAATATTTGAGCGCTCTTCAACATTCTCTCCCCTCGCCCCCAGCGTTTTTTGCGCAGCAAAAAATCGCTAGGGGGAGAGGGGCGGGGGTGAGGGGGAATCAGCTTCGCCTCGCAACCAAGCTCTCCCTGGCGCCGAGCCCCTCACCCCAGCCATCTCCCCAAATTCGATCTCCGCTCCGCTACGATCAAATTTGGGGAGAGGGTGAAAAGTAAATCAATATTTGAGCGCTCTTCAACATTCTCTCCCCTAGCCCCTCTATTCCTTCCGCCTCCGCGCGGGCGGTTCACCGCGCCAGCGGCGATGCACCCACCAATATTGTTCAGGCCACTGCAAGATCGGGATCGCCAAATGATCGTTATACCACTGCGTCAAAGCTTGTACGCCAGCTAAATGATCACCCGGAATATTCGGATCAGCGGTTGCGACGTGGGCCATTTCAAATGTCAAAGGTCGAGCCATCCGTCGATTGTAAGTCACCAACATCGGCGCTTTTGACGTCAGCGTAAAAAGGGCTAAAGCTTTATGACACGAAGCTGGGTGGCCTAAGAAATTTGCCCAGCATCCTTTGGGTCCACCGTATTGATCGGCCAGCAGCGTTAATATTCCGCCGCGGTCTAGGAGTTCTTGGATTTCATTCGATGAGCCTTGTTTGTCGATCATGTACTGACCATTCAAACTCCGAAACTCTTCGAAAAATTGATGCACGTAAGGATTATCCAACGGTCGCACGATGGTCGAGGTTGGCACTCCGAAGACACCGGTAATAAAACCAGCCAATTCAAAATTACCAAAGTGACCGGTCACTAAGATCGTCGGTCTTTCCTCAAGCATATGGCCAACCATTTCGCGAGCCCCGCGGACGCGAAAATGTTGTCGCCAATTCGTGCGATGAATTTTGCGTGGTGCGTGAGCGATTTCGCAAGCCATCAACAACAGATGATGCCACATCGCTTCCCGCACTTGAGCGATACGTGCTTTGTTCCAATCTGGAAAAATAAATCTCAGATTATCATCGATCAATTTTCGACGAACAGGAATTTTATGGGCCAAGATTTTGGCCAGTATATGGCAATAACGATCACAACGCTCGAGTGGGAGAATTTGTACGGCGACAAACACCCAGCGCAAGATGACATAAACGAGATAATTCGTGATGTTGGAGACCATAACAGCGCCACATCGAAGCCCCTCACCCTTTCAGCCCACAGGCGACAACCTGCAGACAGCAGAGCAGGGGAGGGGGGTAAGGCAATCCGGTTCAGCCTGCATGACAGTTGTGTTACGTTAAAGCGTTACATTACTGTGGTCGCAGGTCTTAAGTCTACTCCATTAGCTGCGCTGGATATTAGCTGCGATGGAAGTGCACATGCTTCCATTGCCCATCGATCAATTGCCAGATTCGCGTTTCTTCGGTCGTCTTGGTGACGGGACTACCCGTGTCATCAAGCATTTGCACCAGGCGAACGTAGCAGATCACCGCGGCATCGTTCATTAATCGCACATGGGGCGAAGCCATCGTGACCTGAATCATCGGCGGTTCCGTTTCAGGGCCACGCAATAATTCGTTACCTTCCGCTTCATCGCCGTTATCGTTGAGGGCGAAGTAGAAGTGATGGAAGGGTAAGCCTTCGACTAAATGACCACGTGCTTCTGGTTCGAAGCAGGTGATGGTTTCGTCGCACAGTTCGGCATACGTTCCCCAATCGCCTTGCATGATCGCATCGAGCAAACGTTGATTGAGGCTTAATAGGGTGTCGATTAACTCTTCTGTTTCCATTATTTATGCTCCTGAAAGAAGTTGATGACGTGTTTAAAGTGGGCATCGGGTTCGCGAGCCTTCTAGCCGACCATGATTTCCGCAGGCACGGGATAAACCCGTACCCGCGAGCCAGACAATCGCTTTCGCCGAGGACATGGGCTCTGCCCGTGTCCTCGGAAATCATGGACAGCTACCCCCATCGATGATTATTAAAATCCCGTAGGCATGGGTTTATCCCGTGCCATTGACTGAGACAATCGCTTTTGCCGAGGACATGGGCTCTGCCCGTGTCTACGGAACTCATGGACTGCTACGCTCGCCTCTCAGTCTACCCTTACTCCCGAACTTTATCGAGCGGTCCTCCTATCGCGAGTATTGCACTTTATTTACTATGCATACTCTCTTACTCACATCCTTCACACCGCAACAGCTAAACCGACGTGGAAGATCTCTCCTCTCATCCCAGTGCCCCGATTCATATCCCTGTCCTTCCGAGCGAAGTGCGGGAATGGAGCGCTGCCCAACCAGGCGAAGTGTGGGTCGACGGCACAGCGGGTGGTGGTGGTCATACTGCCGATCTTTTAGCTAAAGTCGTACCGACCGGCCAAGTGATCGCCATCGATCGCGATCCTGGAGCGTGTGAGAAACTGAAAGCTCGTTTCGCAGGTCAACCGGTCACGGTGTTGCATAGCAGTTATCATCAACTCGGTGATCATCTCGGTTGTTCCCTGGATTTCTCTGGTCAACCTTTACCGAGTCTGGTCGATGGGATTCTGCTCGATTTAGGTTTATCGTCGGATCAGTTAGCCGATCGCGAGCGCGGCTTTAGTTTTCATAGTGATGGTCCGCTTGATTTGCGTTTCGATCCCACTCGGGGCGAATCGGCAGCGGATTTGCTGCGATATATTCGAGAAGAAGAATTAGCAGACATCATTTATCAGTATGGTGAGGAACGTTTCAGTCGACGCATTGCGCGGCGGATCGTCGAGCAACGTCGTTCCGAACCGATTGAAACAGCGAAGCAATTAGCTGATTTAATTCATCGCTCCGTGCCAGGTCGAATCCATGGTCGAGTCGATTCAGCGACGCGAACCTTTCAAGCGCTGCGGATTGCGGTCAATGATGAGTTAGGGATAGTGGAACGAGCGCTGAAGGAGTTGCCGAGATACTTGAAGCCGGGTGGTCGGTTCTTGGTGATTAGTTTTCATTCGTTAGAGGATCG
>JAUMAI010000155.1:0-840 GCA_032116775.1 Pirellula sp.
TGCAAGAAGCGGTCGAGTATCGCCGTAGCGCGTGGGATGTCTCCTATCAGTTTGCCCCAATCCCCCAACAATCTATTACTCGTCGTCATCGTCGATTTGATCTCATTGCGCCTCATGATGATACAGATCCGGCTTTAGGTATCTCTGCAGGATTCGTTCCTGTCCCTCCAAGGCTTCGTCATGCAGAAAGTCCCGTACCCTATCGAAGATCGACCGACAGTACTCGGTAAAGCCATTTCGGATACGGCATAGACCGGCCTTCTGGCACAGATGACTCTTTCCCATACCCGGTGGTCGTACCATAGCACGTCGCGCCGCTCACTAACAAAGCGGTATGTCGCTAGGCCATCCATTTCGCTCTCTTTGATTGATAGATTGAAGCCGAAGTCGAAGTCTTCTAATCGTTTCTGGTCGCGAAACTCAGCCATCGCGATACGTCTGGAGATCAATCGCTCGTTACAGCGGAGGCACCCCGAAGTGATCCGGAGAGTATGTGTGAGAAAAACTTCACGCCCGGTGAGTAGATGGCCACCATGATTTTTTTAACCTGTCGTCGCGTCGATCTTAAGAAGCCGCCAACGATGAAGGAATTCATGACGTCGATCCTGAAAATCGGCGGTTACATCAACGAAAAAATTGCAAGAAAAAACTCGGGGACTGTCCCCGGTTCCTTGCCAGAAGTTGATAAGCTGTTATTCGCTACCGCTCTCTACCATAATCTATCCGTCGTCACTGCTGACCGGCAGCTTGGAAAAGCAATTGAAGCTGTTTCATTGAATGTCGCTGACATGGCAACTCTTTTAAGGGAGCTTGTGCAGAATAAAAACTATCTAGATCGGC
>JAUMAI010000155.1:850-4188 GCA_032116775.1 Pirellula sp.
TTCTGGGCACAACAACCCCAAGCTGGAACGATTTGCGCAGTCATAGTTTTCCACACCGATAGATAACTCACCGGCGTGCTTGCGCACTTCCGCTAATACTAATTCAACGCCACCTTGGCGTTTTGCGGCTCACAGGGTGAACATCTGCCGGTGAGCCAACCAGCGCAAGCGGATGGGCAATTTAACTCAGCCCCCTACAACGCTGCGTTTGGGCGTGAGCAGATGGGCAATCCCGGCGGTGTAGTACGATCGAATCGGTGCGGTATTTATGAAAAACCTGGCGACTGTCCCCGGGTTTTCGAAAGGCGACCGAGGAGGAGCTGTTGACAAAACTCAACTACTGCGGGCCAGAGTTCTTCGAGCTTATCGTCATCCAACTCCTTCGAGCCATGGGTTACGGCGGAATCAACGGCGAGGGCAACGTCACAGGCAAGCCAGGCAATGGTGGAATCGATGGGGTGATCAAAGAGGATAAGCTTGGACTGGATATCGTTTGCATCCAAGCCAAACGTTACAACGAAGCAACGATTGGACGACCGGAGGTTCAAAAGTTTGTCGGCGGCATGGATTTCGTCCAAGCCAACAAAGGGGTGATGATCACCACGTCGCAGTTCTCCAAAGATGCCCATGAATTCTTGTCCAAGATCGTCGGCAAGAAGGTGGTTCTTATCGACGGAGCCAAAGTGGCATCACTGATGCGTGAGTACAACATCGGTGTTGTCCGGACCAAGTTGTACGAGGTCAAAGAGGTGTCGAACGACTTCTTCGACGAGGATAACGGGTGAACCCTTGACGCAAAGTTGGCTGACAAGGGTGTGGAAGGAGTGTTTGGGGCAGTAAGCGGGATATCCTTCGATTGCCAGTGGTTTCTGCGAGTGCTGAGTATCTAGTGATGGGGTAAAGATGGCGGGCCGAGTTGTGCGACAGTGACCTCATGGGGTTCGTTTGGAATCAAAATTCACCGCAAATCAGAATTCACCGCAAATCAGAATTCACCGCAAAGGCGCGAAGGTCGCAAAGCGAAACCCAATACGCTGTTGAATCGAACCCTGTTTTCGCTAGGGCGACCCTCTTAGCCTTGTCGAACTTTGCGCCTTGGCGGTGAGTTTGGAACGCTTTCCGACGGTCGGGCCGAGTTGTGCGACAGTGACCGCTTGCGAATCGTTTGGGAATCAGAAATCACCGCAAAGGCGCCAAGGTCGCAAAGCTAAACCCAATACGGAGTTGAACCGAACCCTGTTTTCGCTACGGCGTCCCTCAGGAATGCATAGCGGTTGCGTTGTTGCCAGAGGCCGGTGGCTTATGCACACCGGCAGAAAAGTGTTGCCCTCCGGGCTACAACCAAACAGCCAGGAGCAGGCTTGAGGCGGGTTGCTTTGATCTAGAATTTCATTCGAAGACACTTTAATGTTTATGGAGAGGTCAATAAGTAACATGCAAAAACAACCGAAATCAGAAATCGTGGTGCCGCTAAGGATCGTGATTGTTGATCCACCCCCCGGTGTGGACTTCGGTATCCAAGAGGGCAAGGGCAACGACTACCGAACCATTTCGGTCCAGCGATCCAAAGCGGGTAGCTTGGTTCTCGAATGCACCATCGCCGTCAAAGGGAATCGTGCGGATGGTCCACCGAATTTTGGCGGTCCGATCTCGCAAGGTCCACCCACTGGACGGTTCATCTACGTCGACATCGGGAGATCAGCGGGTCAGTTGGATAGCCCTTGGCAACGGCGAATCAAAATTCCCTTGGAAGGCATCCATTGGGATGGGATCGACTCGGTTTTGGAAAAGCCAAAGCGAGTGTTGCAGGCGACTATTCCTGGAACCGGGAAAGATGGCGGGCCGAGTTGTGCGACGGTAAAGCCGATCGATGGATGGAAGGTTGTGAAATAGGCTTGAGGTGTGAGGCTTGAGGGGAGCAGCCAAACAGCCTGGTGACTTCTCAGGGATCCATCGATGATATTAACAGCCTTACGCGTGGTCGGCCCCCCGCCTCCCTCGTCAAAGCCCGGTGGCCTAGACATCTATCCACGCTAATGCCGTAATGGACCAAAATCGGTTTGTCTTGCCGAACGCCTTCAGATGTTCGCCGCAAGCACCGAAACATCGACTTGAAAGTATTCCGCTAGCTTGTGGATCATCTGCCGACTAAATCGCTTCCTTCCCTTCAGCACTTCTGAGATTGTTGATTTGGGCAGCTCCGCTTCTCGGCTCAATTGCGCCTGTGTGATCCCTTTGGCATCCAGGAGGTGCCGAAGCATTTCGGCGTCGGATGCAGGTTCGATGGCCTGATGTTCATCTTCATAAGCACCCACGAGATCGCTCAAGGCATCAAGGTAGGTTTCCTCACCTTCATTCAGAGCGACACGAGCCAGCAAAACATCCATGACCTTCTGAGCTTCTTCAAGATGATCTTCACTCTTGATTGAAGCAAGAGGGAAATCGAGAACCAGCTCCAGATAGGAGTCTTTGCACTTACCCTTCAGGCGAAATTGAATCTTAGTGGCCATTGTTACTTCCCTTGCTTCTTTGGCTTGTGAGGAGGCGGTTCGTAGCAACCGCAGTCTTCCTTCCATTTGTCTTGATCGTACTGGGCATGCGTCATGACCTTCAGGATGAACACCTTCTGACTGGGGTAGAGGATTCTCGTGACAAGCCTGTATTTATTGCCGCCGATATTGAAGACAACGCAGTTACCGACAAGACTCGCTGACCCAAAGACAATCTTGACATCTGACCAAGACTGCCAAGCAACGCAGCGATGGCTCACGTGGCTGTGCCAGGCTCGAAGTGGCCCTTGAGAATCCGTATTGCCAGCCGATTCCCAGAACCTTCGCAGCCTTGTCTTCGATATCACCCGCATCCAATGTTCTCCCTTAATCGACGCTTTTAGATATTTTAGTTCGTGAAATGCGAACTTGCAAGCCAAAATGTTTCAGGAATACGAACTTCGGACAACG
Organism: Pirellula sp.; assembly: GCA_032116775.1. Classification (GTDB taxonomy): domain Bacteria; phylum Planctomycetota; class Planctomycetia; order Pirellulales; family Pirellulaceae; genus JAFLCP01. Next base: position 3,811 of record JAUMAI010000155.1, read on the forward strand.
CGCATCGACTGCCTGGAGCATCCGACGCCATGATGGGGGAGGGAGCAAGCTTGAGGCTTGAGGCTTGAGTTGAGCTGCCAAACAACCTGACGACTTATGAGGGACCCTAAGAATTAATGGGTAACAAGATCTGCACCTAGGCTTTCAGCCGTTGGTCGTAGATTCCATCCCAAAATTTGCGCCGGGCGATCAGGCTACTTACTGCGGAATCTTCGGCCGCTTTCCAGTTGAACTCGTCGGATCCGCATAGCGCCTGAATCAGCCTTCGTGCCATCGGGCCATGTTCATCACCGTCCAAGCCAATATGCCTTTGAAGGTAGTACTTGAAGTCCGCCAATTGCCCGTCAGCCTCCGCGTCTAACTTGTCGACGATGCGTT
>JAUMAI010000156.1:0-3239 GCA_032116775.1 Pirellula sp.
AGTTATTTCAATCAGCGATTTCAGGTTCTTGGCTCAACCTTCGCTTTTGCAGTCGCCAATATTGCCCAAATGCGATTGGCAGCGGCTCAAGAAATTGTTTCCTCACGTTGGCAAGCGGCCGCAAATGAAAGACTCACACAAGACTTGCTTGCTCTACAACGAGCCGCTCGAGATTTGGAACAATCCTACACCTTGATAGGGACCAATCTTCCTGTCGCTGTTGATCTGATGCTTCGAGCACTTGAGGCTGCCCAACTTGTAATTCACAACTCATGGAGTGTCGCTCGAGCTGATGTTCCTTCGGTTCAAAGCGCCCCGTGGTTACTTGCCAGCTCTAGTGTGCCTCTGCATTGGCAGTTGGGACGTCGCATCAGCGGTAATGCCTGGAAGGATCTCGGCTTGGCCGGCGGCACGATGGAGAGTCTCGACGTTATTCTGGCTGCTGGATGGAAGCAAGATAGACGACTTCAGGAGAGAGCCGATGTACTCACGGAAGTAGTCTCTGTTGATAATAACAATCAAGAGCATGTCTTAAGGCTGGCAGCGCGAGGAAAGGATCGACCGCTGGAAGGGGGCTACGCAGGTTCAAGTTTGCGAATTCAAACGAGCTCCTTGCCCGTGCAAGCTGGGCAAGTGGTGCGCATCGAAGGAAAAGTTCTTATTCGCAACGGCTTTGATAAGCCGCAGTCAGGCTTGCTGGTTTACGAGAGTATTGAAGGGCCTTCGCTGGGGCAGCTTTTGAAAGGACCTAAGGAAACCTGGCTTCCTATCCGAATTTACCGAGTTGTCGAACAAAGCGGCACACTGGAAGTGATGTTGGAATTGCGTGGTGAGGGTGATTTGTTCATCGATAATTTAACGGTGGCTACCGCAATTCCGTCTGTGGATGTCGCGGTACCACCGCAACCATAGAGCGATTAATGGGAAGTGATAAAAATCCAACGCGCGACGCTATCGCAATATGGGAGGCTGGTGTCCGAGCCGTACTTCCAGAAACGCTGTTCCAGGAACAGTGTCGCGTTTCAAACGATAAACTCAGTATTGGCGACCTTGAATTGGCTGCCACTGATTTTAATAAACTGATTATCGTCGGAGCTGGCAAAGCCTCTGCCAGTATGGCAATTTCCCTGCAAAATCGGTTGCCCAAGAAATGGTTCGACGATCGACGCGTCAGCGGCTGGGTCAATGTACCGGAGCAAACTGTTCCTAAAGGTTATTCGTTTCCCGTCGTGCTCCACCAGGCACGACCTTATGGCATTAACGAGCCAACCCGTTTAGCGATGGCTGGTGCTCAAAAAATCCAACAGATAGTTTCTGCCTGTCATCCGGATGACCTCGTGATTTGCCTCTTGTCCGGAGGAGGTTCAGCGCTACTACCACTACCCAAACCAGGAATTGATTTGGAATTGAAGCGGCAAATCACTCAGCAGCTCAGTTCGGCGGGCGCAACGATAGAAGAGCTCAATACCGTTCGCACTGCCCTGAGTGACATTAAGGGCGGTGGGCTTGCTCGAAGTTGTTCGGCAGGACTTTTGCTCAATCTTGTTATTTCAGATGTTTTGGGGGACGACCTGCGATTTATCGCTTCAGGACCGAGCTTCATTGGCAAACAGGTCGGCCTTAAAGCCAACGACGTTCTGGTGAAGTTTTTCCCCAATCGAAAAAGCTTGCCTGAAATGGTTTGGGCTTATGCTAGTGAGAGCGAGCTTGTGGATCCAGCTTCGAAGTCTCGAGGGAATCAACTGAAGTGCCATGTTGAACATGTCATTCTTGCCAACAATGCAACGGCAGTGGATGCTGCTGGGGTAGAGGCTGTCGCTCGAGGCTATCGATATCTCATGAACTCTGCTCGAAAAAGCGAGGGAGATGCGGCGTCGCTCGGCCAAAGCCTGATGGAAAATGTCGAGTCCTTTTATCACGATCCGGAGGCACCGGACTGCTTGATTACTGGCGGAGAGCCTACTGTTTCTTTGGTGCCTGCCAATATTCGTGGCAAAGGGGGGCGAAATCAGCACCTTACCCTCGCTGCCCTACTGAAGGCTCTGCCTGAAAAAGAACAAATGCACAAATCACTGATCGATCTTTGTTTTCTATCCGCAGGAACCGATGGTGAAGATGGGCCAACGGATGCAGCTGGAGCTTTTTTTAATTTAGAAACCCTCATAAAAGAAAATCGCACCGAAGCGGAACTGCATAGTTTTCTGTATAGGAATGACTCCAACTCATTTTTTGAACACACCGGAGGCCTCTTAAGAACCGGTCCGACGGGAACTAATGTCTGCGACCTGCGAGTTGCTTGTTGGGAACAAATTCATTCCTCGTAAATATCAATCGTAAGATATCTGAAAAACAAAAGCCCCCAGGTGGTTAGCTGATATCGGTGGGGCTCTTAAGCATGTTTGAGATATTGCTGCTGATAGTTCTGGTCGTTTAGTAGTGAGTTGCAGAAGGCTAAGAGGCGAGCACTAGATTTTTTGGAGAGAACGCGATCACAACCTACTTGCGGTCAATTCGCGAAATAACGGGAGTGCTCCGAGTAAATTGTGTGAGTGAAAGCGCCTGAGTCCGGCTACTTGAGGTGGCTGCGATTGTGCAAGATCTCAGTCAATCGCGGTGGTTGTTGAAAGAGTAGCTTGCCGGATTCGTCCCCGAGGGTCAGCGGTGCGTAAACTCACTGGCGGAGCGAAGAGGTGATTGCGAGGAATAAAGTCTCTAGGAAGTAGCACGCCAGGAGAAGTGTTGGCTTGCGTGTGCGATGAGCGCATAAAAAAAACCGGATGGTCTTGCGACCATCCGGTATAATTAACAATTTGGCTAACCAAAAAAGGCGGTTAGACCCTCAAAGCTCAGTTAAGCGTTGTGTTCACGGTAAGTCTTAGTACGTCACCGTAACTAAGACTGAATATCCTTAGAAAGGAGGTGATCCAGCCGCAGGTTCCCCTACGGCTACCTTGTTACGACTTAGTCCCAATTGTCGAATTGACCTTCGGCACCTGCTCCCTTGCGGTTAGCTCAGTGACTTCGGGCCCTCCCGACTTTCGTGGCTTGACGGGCGGTGTGTACAAGGCTCAGGAACACATTCACCGCGGTATGCTGACCCGCGATTACTAGCGATTCCAGCTTCATGCAGGCGAGTTGCAGCCTGCAATCCGAACTGAGCAACGCTTTTTGAGATTTGCTCCCCCTCACGGGTTTGCTTCCCTTTATACGTTGCATTGTAGGACGTGTGCAGCCCTAAT
>JAUMAI010000157.1:0-4773 GCA_032116775.1 Pirellula sp.
AACACACGACGATATATGAGCAGTCACCGGTGATTGCTGGCTCAACGAAAACTGTAAACCACCTTCCGTTTATTGCTCGCCAATCAAGAAACTAAAAAAACAAAGCGGATGCACCCATGTGTGGATGCATCCGCTCTGCGATTATCGATAGGCTCATATACCAGTCAACTCAGAAGTGACCTGGCTTTGAACTTCACCTTACTTAACTAGGGTGAACTCAGCCTTCTTGAAGGCTTCATCGCCAAACAAAGCTTCAACCTGAGCGTCGCCTTGCATCTTCTCTGCCTTGCCTTTGCAATTTCCGCAGCAGAAGCCAACCTTAACATCACCTACGGTGATGTTTTGCTCGGCGTTGATGTCACCGCCGGACAATGGGCACTTCTTCTGCTCATACTGCTTGGTCAAAACCAACTGATGGTTTGCCTTAGCAGCAAATGGCTTCGAATCAGCGCTGAACTTCTTGACGCAACCTGGGCAGCAGAAGTAAACCTTCGCGTCTTTGTATTCAACGAACTTGTCTTCCTTCACATCCTTCTTTGGCATCATCAAGCATTTGACGCCTTCCAAAGATGCCTTGTTTGCCATCACAGCGCCAGCACCAACGCATGCGATAAGCGACAGAGCCACTGCAGCTACCAACTTATTCTTCACGATATATCCTCCACAAATACAAACTAAAGACTTGTTTCGTCCGATTGTCGAAACAACACAGGTTGTTCAGACCATATTTTAGCGAACAGGGCAAGACAATTTGCCATGACTATGGCCGATAAGAACACACAAAGTGTGCTATTTGCGGCGAATCCAGTCAATAAACCACCGACCCAGATGGTTTTTTTCTGGCCGAAAGCATGGCCTCGCAGCCTCAAACACCCCCAATTCTGGGAGATCCCCACTCAACCCTGCCGCTGTTTAAGGCTTTAGGAGGTGTTTTTGCAAGTAACTAGCTCGCTCGATATTTCGATCGGTCGTACTTAGCACTTTGCCGCGCAACTTCTGAAGGTGTGCGGGCTGAGTGTGAATAAACAACTTATTGACAGTCGGGATTTCTAACTCGTGAATCAGGCCGAGATTCACTCCCATTCTCACTTTCGAGAGATACAGCATCGTTTCTTCGCTGCTGATTTTTTTAGCGGTTTGCAGAATCCCTAAAGCTCGGCTGACGTCATCATGCAAATCATGAGAACTGTTGCTCATCAAGAAGCCGCGTGCCTTGCGTTCGTACTCAATCAACTGAGGCACCACGTACTCTACCTGCTGCAGCAACGCTTCTTCGCTCTTGCCGAGAGTGATCTGATTGGAGACTTGATAAAAATCGCCTGTAAACTGCGACCCTTCACCAAACAAACCTCTTACAGCCACATTCATCTTTTGTAAGCTGCGAAAAACTTTTTCAATTTGTCGGGTAATTACTAGGCCGGGCAAATGCAACATCACGCTTACCCGCAAACCTGTTCCAACATTCGTGGGGCAAGCGGTCAGATAGCCGAGATTCTCCAGAAACGCGAAAGTAAGCTTCTGTTCCAATTGATCATCAATACCGGCAGCGTCTTGCCAAGCGGAAGTCAGATCTAATCCGCTGCGAATCACTTGAATTCGCAGATGATCTTCCTCATTGACCATCACGCTAAAACGCTCAGCGGGATCGATAGCTACGCCGCGAGGCCCTTCAGCCTCCGCTAATTCTCGCGACATCAACTGGCGTTCAACTAAAAACTGGCGATCTAATTCACTCAGTGGCTCAACATCGACAAACTCGACGGTAGACCAAGCCTCAATGCTCTCAACCGCTTGGCGCACTTGTCGCAAAATAGAGCGTTTATCTGCTTCAGCGCAGCGACGCACGAATGGAAATTCCGATAGGTTACGAGCCAATCGAACGCGGCTACTGATGACAATATCCGATTCAGGCCCGGTTCCTCGTAGCCACTCACCACATTTGCTTGCCAACTCATCTAACTTCACGTTCAGCCCGCCTCCTGGGTCATTCGCCTGCGTCGTTTTGCTCAAGCCTGCGGATCTCATCCCGTATTTCCGTAGCTCGCTCGTACTGCTCTTTCTCGACCGCTTCTTTCATTTCACGTCGCAGTTGCAAAAGACGATGCTGTCTATCGGGAGAGCCAGACATTTTCGACGGATGTTTCCCATGATGCGTTGTTGCACCATGGATATTGATTAATAAAGGTTCAAGATCCGCTTGAAAATGAACATAGTCATACGGACAACCGAGACGCCCAATATTGCGGAATTCCGCAAAAGTGATTCCGCATACTGGGCAAGTTTTTTGGTCCAAAGATGCTATTTGTTCGGCGCTTTGATCTAACTTTAATTGCGACGCCAACACTCCAGCTAAAGCAGAAGTCCCAGGTTGTGCCGGATCCTGAGACAAGTATTGCCGCGCGTGATCTTCGCATAAATGCAAGACATGCGGCCCACTGGGCTCAATCAATTCGGTTATATGAAAAGTCGCTGGCTTCTCACAGTGCTGACACTTCATCGCATTCCTCATTCAAGCGGTGCTGCACAAATCACTTCTAAGCCCATCTATCTCCACGACCAGCTACATCGACAACTCACTGCCGTGCTTCTTACTGCCTCCTGCGCTGCCTCCCATGCACTTTTTGAGCGACTGGGCGGATTGCAAGCGTTCTCAAACCACAGCCTGCAGGACTGAACTGGAGCATAACTTGACCAGCTTAACGTATTTCGGCCGCGGATTCTAACGGTGGTCGGACGGCTGTCAAGAAATGCAAGGCTTCTTCGATAGCGAAATGCCATAGAGTTCACTGGACAGTTTTTGAAATCGTCCCCCAGTTTCTCCCCCAAAATCGCGCCGAAACCGCAACTGGGCCGACTTGCTACCGCTACAGCTGCACGAATTCACCCGAATTCACCCCCATTTCCCTGCCGCTCGCTCAATCACCACTGAAGCTTTTGAATCGATTAATCTACAATATTCCTGTTGGCAATCCCGCTCTTCTGTCATCGACTGTCCAATCAAGGCCCCCAGTGCTGTGGCTAATACCCCCGTAACTGGAGTGCACAACCCGACCCCCAGATGACCGAAACAAAGTAGAGGATAAGCTATGACAGTCGGTTGAGCTCTGTGAGAGCATCCCGATGTTTCAATTCAGAATTCATAAGCACGACGAAGATTGCGTTCCATGGCAACCGCCCCGACACTGCAAAAATTTGAAGAACTGGCCAAGCAGTACAATCTGATCCCCGTCTACCGACGATTGCTGGCAGATAGCTTAACTCCAGTTTCTGCTTATCACCGTCTCGATGATGGAACTTCCTCAGGTTGTCTTTTTGAAAGTGTTATCGGTGGCGAAAAAGTAGGACGCTACAGCTTCATCGCGACCAAACCGCACAAGCGAATTGCAGCCTGGGGTGAAAGACTCATTCTGCAAGAGGGTGACCGAGAAGAAACTCTCCAAGTCCAAGATCCGCTCGATTACTTTCGCCAACATTTGCGCCAATTTCAGATTCCGAGCCATCCTGAACTTCCACCTTTTATCGGCGGCGCGATCGGTTACGCCGCTTATGATGTGGTGCGCTATGTCGAGAAACTCACCAATCCTCCACCCGATGATCGCCACCTTCCCGATCTTGATTTTTCATTCTTTCATGAATTGGTAATCTTCGATAACGTCACCAAGACCATGATTATCGTGGTGCTGGCACAGCCCCAAAGCTTCGCAACCGCAACTCTCGCCTACCAAGATGCCGAACTAAAAATCGATCGTATCGTCGAGCAACTCACTCGAAACGATAAGCCATTGCATGGTGCTGAAGTTACCATGCAACCTGACTACCCTCTCCATGTAAGATCCAACTTTACGCAAGAGGAATTCGAGAAAGCTGTTAGAAAGTGCACCGAATATATTCGTGCTGGCGATATCTTTCAGGTTGTGGTCAGCCAACGCATGGAAGTGGACTCCGCGTGCGAACCGCTTGAGGTATATCGCTCACTGCGAGTGATCAACCCCAGCCCTTTCATGTTCTTCCTTCGCACACCCAACACAACATTGGTAGGTGCCTCACCTGAAGTGATGTGCCGCGTATTCGATGGCCGTGTCACCGTGAGACCACTGGCCGGCACGCGCCGCCGCGGACAGACCGATGAAGAAGATCGCGCATTAGCAGCGGAACTTATTGCAGATCCCAAAGAACGGGCCGAGCATGTGATGCTCGTCGATCTCGGCAGAAATGACGTCGGACGAGTTGCTCAGTTCGGTTCAGTTCGCCTAAGCGATGTGATGACCATTGAGCGTTATAGCCACGTGATGCATATCAGTTCTAATGTCGATGGCCAACTTCGCCCTGAACTCGATGCGATCGATGCCTTAAAAGCTTGCCTACCGGCCGGGACAGTAAGCGGTGCACCTAAAGTTCGCGCGATGCAGATCCTTGATGAGATCGAACCAACTCGTCGCGGACCCTATGCTGGTGCTGTTGGCTACTTCGACTACGGAGGGAATATGGATACCTGCATCGCTCTCCGTACGATGGTTATGACCCCGGGCAAAATCTATATCCAAGCAGGTGCAGGGATTGTGGCCGATAGCGACCCGGCCAGCGAATACCAGGAAACTCTCAACAAGTCGAAAGCGATGCTCAAAGCAGTGGAGCTCACGGAATCTCGACTCCATTAGTTGGTCTCTGACAGAAGAGTTCTGGCTCAGGTGCACAGGCGGATCGTGCGCATTGAGTTGAGCTCACAGCACCACAAAGCTCATTGCTCCTGAAAGCTCATTGCTCCTGAAAGCT
>JAUMAI010000158.1:0-5671 GCA_032116775.1 Pirellula sp.
ATCCCCAAGCCGAATTCACTAAACGAAGTCATTACCGAGCATTACTGGGGCTATGCCAAGTTTGGCGTCTCAACTCTCGAGTATCAAGTTGAACATCCTCAATGGCCATGTTGCGACATCGCGGACTATAAACTCGATGTCAATTTCGCTGCTAACTATGGCAGCTCTTTTGAAGTACTTAATCATCAACAACCTTTTAATGTCCAGTATGCTGTGGGGTCGGGTGTTAACGTTCGCTTTCCTAAGAAACTTAGATCTCCTAATCCAACTCGTTAAGTCTGGTATTCTTCTACCACAGTTCGGCTTGGTTACATCCTGCTGAGCCTAGGCTTGCAGTAAGAACTCTTCTAGCACTCCTATTTCTCCGGCTGCCAAACAAATCCCTAAGCCAAGTCATAGCGGAATGGTAATTGGACGAACTTACCCGCCGCGTTTAGTTGCACAGACTGCTACGTACACGAAATTTGGTTCAAGAATGCCGATCCATGGCGACAAGTAGGAAGCAACTAAATGCTTCCACCTCCAACCAGAAAGTAATTTTCTGGCTTTCAAAACCTCTTTGATCACGTAGTAAATTGTTAAAAATGGCGCATGAGCTACTGACGGAGCAATCCGATAGCTCCAGTTCTCAATACTCATATTCTCAAAGCCCATGTTCGGGAGCACTTCACATAGACGGTCGAGTTGTGCCAACTCTGGAACGGCCCAAGCTGGGCACCATGAATCGTACATCTTCAGACGCCAAAAGCTGGCAAGCTTACCGCGAGGTAGGCCCTTTTTCAGCATCGCATCCACCATGACGAACCGAGAGCCTGGTTTCAATAGACGAAAAATCTCTCGAAAAAGAGAGGCCTTTGCGGCCCCCTCCGCGTAATATCCACTTTCGATTACACCAACTCCATCGTAAGAATTCGTCTTCAGCGTTGTGCTTACGTAATCGGAACAGTGAAAACGAATTGCATTTCCTCGGTTAGCGTTAAGATTGAGACGTTGTCCAATCTCAATTTGATTTGGTGCAATCGTGACGGCATCAACAAACGAATTCGGAAACTCCTCGACAGCTAATCTAGCTGTCGCCCCCGTTCCTCCACCGAGATCCGCCAGCCGTATTTCGCCAACCTTGGGTAGGTTCAAGTGTTTCAATGCTTGACGACTTAATTCCAACAACATCGCTTCACGATCGAATGGATTAAGACCGAACCGCCAATAGCCAAAATGCATATTAAAACCTGGGCTCCAGGCTTCATAATCATTGGTGGCATCTACACAGCACTGTAGAACTCTCGCTACGCGCTCTGATTCGCAATTGATCTTAGGACCGACCGCTGTGGGAAAATCGCCCGAAGTTTCTGTGGACTTTCGCTCACGGACGGTCGTGCTGGATAATGCAGTTTCTTTCACTGAATTCATAATGCGTGAATTCCTGGGGAAATAAGTGATCTGCATTTAGTACGTAGAAAAAAACTTCGCTTAACCGAATTCGAAGATATTTTTACCTATCATTCAACAGGGCATAGCTCCAGTTACTGCACAGCAGAACTGTCAGCTGAAAGCCAAAAAGATGAGATACGACAAAAATGAGGAAACAGATCTATAGCGGCATCGCATTCAACGCCTTACGGTTTGCTATCCAAACTTTTTTCCTACGGATAGCGTCACGTTAGTTATTGAGTTGCCGTGACAGACTGATGAGATGCCTGCAATCCTTGCTTCTACTTGGCAATGCAGAAAAGATGTTTCTCACCTCGCAGAAAGATCTCATTGTCAACCAAGGCTGGTGTAGCATCCAGCGTCTCGCCAATACTATTGGTAGAGACCACTTCGAGTTTTTCAGAATCTTTAATAACGACTACATTACCATTGCGTCCTGCGAGAAACACAAAACCTCCCGCAGCGACCGGTGACGCATAAATTGCATCTAGTCCAGGCACTCTCGAGGCAAGATAAAAGGGTTTACCCGTTTTGGCATCGACGCAACTTAGTTGCCCAACTTTGCCTTTATAAAAGTATAGACGTCCATTTGAAAGCAACGGCGATGGCACATCGGGAGTGTCTTGATTTAAAGTCCAAGCAACATTCTCGGTTCCTTTAATATCTCCCTCGCCTGATAGCCGAAATGCACCAAAGTAAGAACCTCGAAAGCCGCTAGTCACAAAAACTAACCCACCTTCAGCCACGGCCGTTGCGCATGGTCGCTCGGTTTGTCCAGTGCACCTCCATAGTTCCTTACCCGTTTCCAAATCGTAAGCACGAGCGAAGTTTTGCCCATTCATCACGACCTGCTTCTTTCCATTATGCTCAACGACATAAGGCGAAGCCCAACAGGTTGGTTCATCGCGATCCGTCTTCCAAATCGTTTTTCCAGTTTTCTTGTCCAATGCATATAAGGCCGAAGGACCTTCATGGTCCCACGGAACCAAAATCATATTGCCTTCTAAGGTTGGCGAACTGCCTTCCCCAAAACTATTGCGCGTGGTCATCTGCCCAAAATCATTCCGTTTCCATACCAACTTGCCATCCATCGAATAGCAATATAAACCTCTTGATCCGAAGTGGGCGTAGACAAATTCACCATCCGTGCATGGTGATGCAGAAGCAAAACCATTGGTTGAGTGAGTTCCCTGATGGGGCGTCGCGACGATCGCAGTCTGTTCCCAATTAACCTTGCCCGTCGCACGATCGAAAGCCAAAACCTTAAAGGCAAGCTTGGGTAACTCTTGTCCTTCAGTACCTTCCACAGCGACGGCCGTAGTAACAAAAACTTGATTATTCCAAACGATAGGAGACGAAGAACCTAAGCCAGGTATCTCAGCCTTCCACTTCACGTTTTTAGATTCGCTCCATGTCGTGGGAGGATTTGCAGTGAGCGAACCGCCATTCCCAGTCGAGCCGCGCCAGTTGGCCCACTGATCTCCATAGACAAACCCGGACAAGCCACTAACCAGAAGCATGGTTGCCAATGTTAACTTACGCATGTTTCAACACCTGCACTAATCGCAATTTGTTCTACGGAGTTTCTGCTCACAGTCCCCTATTGGAATCGACTCCGCTCCGCCGTTCAAGCCATACGAGCAACGAACGCGACTCTTTATTCCAAGAACTATTCGCCTCGCATTATTTGCCCGACGTCTCGATTATTTCCAGCGATTGAATCAAATCCCAGAGCTTAAAGCGATCTCACAAAATCCGTTATGGAATCCTTTTAAAAACTAGGATTTTGGCCGACATGTGGTGGGAATCGCAAAGTATCTAACGTTAACCCAAAATATGTCCTTCATTTCTGCGACATTGCGAGGTCGGCCTATCATATCGCCACTCAAGGGTTACTTCACATCCCACGCACCAGACTTGACGCATAACAGAGGCTCATTACCTAGCGTACACTAGCGAGTGTTGAGCATTTGCAGCACGCTTTCAAGCTGGTCAGCCTCTTCCGGTTTCTTGTCCTGTCGCCAGCGAACGATTCTGGGAAAACGAACCGCAACACCACTTTTGTGCCGTGTAGATTTTTGTACGTTCTCGAAAGCAATTTCCATTACAAGCATGGGTTCTACTTCGTGCACTGGGCCAAATCGATTTTTTATATTCTCTCGAATCCACCGGTCTACTTTCTTTATCTCGTCATCGCTCAATCCTGAGTATGCTTTCGCGAAAGGTACAAGCTTGCCATCCTTCCATAAAGCAAATGTGTAATCGGTGTATAAAGCTGCCCTTCTTCCATGTCCTCGTTGGGCATATACAAGAACAGCATCCACCACCAAAGGTTGGATTTTCCATTTCCACCAAGTACCTGTAACTCGACCAGTTTCATAGCGTCCTACGCATTTTTTGAGCATTAGTCCTTCCGCACCAATTTCTCGGGCGCGTTCTCGATAAGCAATAAGCTCCTCCCAGGTCGTTGCAGGTAGAGTCGTAGCAACTTGGATTACATTTCGTGATTCATCTTTAGAAAAACTCTGAAAGCTATCCACCGCATCCTGAAGTTTCTCTCTCCGAAAGCTCCATTGCTGCGCTCGATAGTCTTGGCCAGATAACTCCAGCAAATCAAACGCAATGAAACGAACAGGTACTTCCTGAAGCAGCTTTGCTCCAACTTTTTTTCGCTGTATGCGTCGCTGTAGTTGGGCAAATGGCATCGCCCTGTCATCTTGCCAAGCTAGTATTTCTCCATCGAGAACCGTGCCATCGTCCAAATACTGAGCCGCTTGCTCTATCTCAGGAAATCTTCCAGCCAGAAGCTCTTCGCCTCTCGACCAGATAAAAGTCTCTCCACGTCTGCGAATGAGCTGCGCGCGTATCCCATCCCATTTCCACTCGGCCGAAAAATCACTCGCTTTCAATTCTGCTTGGAAATTATTTGGCAAAGAGTGTGCTAAGCAAAATGGAAATGGACGGCTGATGCTTTCGTGTTTTTTTTCACGATCTATCAACGCCTCTAATGATTCTGAGCTGGCGATCCACGGTCCCATCAAGCGATGAGCTAGAACCTCTTTCTCGATACCGCTCCAATCGCTAAGGGCGCGTACTAATAACTTTTCGCTCACACCAACTCTAAAATTTCCCGTAATTAGTTTGTTGAAAACAAACCTTTGCTGTGCGTTAAGCTCCAGCCATAACTGCTGCAAAACTGTAATTTGAATTAGCTCTGTATTTTTTGCTAACGGTAAAAGACGTTGCTCCACCCAATCTTGCAAACTTCCTGAAGATAGACCCTGGCCTTCGGGGACTATGTTCGAAATGGTTTCAGCCAAGTCACCAACCCATTGGTACGTTTCCTCAAACAGCCATGCTGGAATATTTGTGGCACCAATGGCCGCTTGCCGAAGTACCTTAGTTGATATCGTTGGCCGGAGCTTATTACCGAGGAGGAAATAAATAGCCCAAGCGATGTCGGTATTCGAACTCCGACTGAAGTAATCGACCAGTGCGCGCTGTTTCACATTTGTCTTGGTCGTATCATCAAGCTGCTGGAAAAGCGTAGCAAAATCATGCATGACATCATCTGTAAGATGGGGAGATAGAACGACTACGGAACACGCTACATCGCAATGTTTTTAATTACTCATCCTCGCGTTGTAACACTAAACTTGTAGCTCGCGAGCAAACACCTTTCTCGTTGAGATAACGGGCAACTTGTTCAGAAAATCCGTGAGTTACCCAGACATTCTCTGGTTGGTAAGCATCAATCGCTTGGAGCAGATCGGTCCAGTCAACATGATCCGAGATTACAAATCCTCGATCGAGACTTCTTCGTCGCCTAGTACCACGGATCGCCATCCAGCCAGATGCCATCGCAATCGACACCTCACGAAATCGATTGAGCCATGCAGAACCATCAGCCGATGGCGGGGCGATGACCAACGCTTTCGAAAAATCCGTTCCTGCAGGAGCACTCAAGACCGATTCCAAAATTGGTAGATCAATCCCACTTTCGCGATAAGCACGAAGTGGCCCCAGCAATGCACCGTGTACCCATATCCTTGCGTCAGCGTTACTACCAATGTGATCAGATATTTGTTTGAGCACACGCTGAGCTTTACCGACAGAATAACCGAGTAAGATACTCGTTTTTCCTTCTTGCTGGTTATGTTGCCACCAATCCAGTATTTCCCTGAGCACATCTTCTGGTTTCGGCCAACGAAAAACTGGTAATCCGAATGTAGATTCCGTG
>JAUMAI010000158.1:5681-11158 GCA_032116775.1 Pirellula sp.
TAGCATCAGTCTGAAGCTTGTAATCACCGGTGACCACGGCAATTTTTCCAGCAACCTCGATACGAATTTGCGCTGAACCTAGCATATGTCCGGCGGGGTGAAAGGAGAGCTGGACTCCATCAATCGCAAGTTGCTTCCCGTAGGGCATAAGCTGAAGGCTAATGTCTTGCCCCAAGCGCATTCTTAGTAGCTCGGCCGATAATTCCGTGGCCAAGTAATGGCTGCTACCTGGCCGAGCGTGATCAGAATGGGCATGAGTGATGACAGCCCTAGGAACAGGCCGAACCGGGTCGATGTAGAAATCACCCGCCGGACAATACAACCCAGCGATGGTCTCCTTAAGAATTGGCTCTGCCATTACCGCCATACCGTAAAACTAAAGATGAGCAAAATGAAGACTTACAAATTTCTCCCCGAAACCTATCTAAGTCATAGTAGATGGCAGAAAAGTCCATTATTCTCAGGGAATATAAGTGATGCACGGAGTGCGAATACACCGAATTGACCTGTTTTCGACTCCCAACCGAATTTAAATTCCTCACACTCATGCACTGGCAGGACAGGTTATGCACGTCGGTTTTCCTAAGTCTTATTGGAATATGAAGCTGATCTTATGTTTTTTGCTCCTAGTAACTGCTGGGATTCTTCCGACGGCATTTACTCAAGAGCCAGCAAACAAACCGCTCCAGCAAGTAAAAATACGCTTGAGTGAGTACCGGCTCACGTCTGCTGAAGCTTTCGAACTAACTGACGAAGAATTACTAAGCCAGATTTTGGCGATTCCTCGATCCAAAGATGCCTCCTTGGCGGTCCTGGCCGAGCGAGTTGTATTCACGCACTTGATTGGCAGTAAATCTTCAGTCCAATTTGGGCGGCAAGTTGGCCTAGTGACAGGTCAATCCATCGACGCTCGCGGCTTGACAACGCAAAACATTAACTATCGTGAAGTCGGCACAATCGTGGAAGTCGCCTCGAATCCAACGGATCAACCGGAAACAATACAGCTTGAATTGGAATACAGCGCATCTCACTTGGATCCGGTTAATGGAGATACCCCTCCCGAGATCTCCAACTGCCGTGTAAAAAGTCAGATTATGGTGAAAAAAGGAAAGCCGATATTACTCTTAGGTAAGGCCGACGCAGAAAATGTTGCTTTGGTCTTAAGTGTCGAATAATTTCCTGTTTCGAATTAGTTCGGATGGATCAAACTAAACGCTTGGCAGTACTGTTGACTCACCACCAGCCTGGCATTAAAAGCCATGATGCAATGACGCCATGGCCTCCTCCTATCAAAGCCACAAAAGAACATTTTTCAAAAAGAGAATTCGCATGGCAGAACAATCCTTACCGAATATTTCCGAGACTCCGCTTTCCGAAGAGAACAGGGGTTTGATCGATTTAGTAAGTAGCCATGCGGCTGAATTCCTCAGGGTCGATCCGACGATCCACTCAGCAGAGGAAATTATTGGCAAGCTAGACCAGTACGTACATGAACTCCAACAGGGCAAAGTCCCATCCCCGGAAGGTGAAGAGAAGGAAATCTTTTTCGGTTGTCTGTGGGGAGACCAGCTAGTACGAGAATTTGGTTGGGAATGGGCCAATGTAACTTTCCATGATTATGAAGATGCACAAGCCATGGGAGTTTTTTCACCTGATAGATCATTGGCAATCTATCCGTTCCATTTCATCTATGGCTGCTTCGAAAATAAAGCTCCCGTCACCATATTGTTGGCGCACCAAGTACTCTCGACTCCAAATCGAGTTCCACCCTTACCGGCCCGGGGCTATGAAAACGTTATGGATAACGTTCACCACATTGTCCCTCGCGACTGAGACTGGTTCGCAATTACTCCGTTGGTAATTCGTAGCAGACTGCCTCTTCATCGTTACGAATGTAAAGGCGATTGCCGATGATTACGGGATGATTCCATACCTTGCCGTTGAAGGCCTTAATACGCGCCAGTTCCTGATGCCCAGTTGGTTCTGCAGCAACTAAGACGATATCCCCATCTTCAGCAGCCACCAGCAGCAGTCCGGAATCCTCTAGCAAAACAACTTGGCCCTTCCCATATCGTCCCCCTTTCCATTGGCGTTTGCCATCGGCAATCCTGACGCAGGTGAAGATCGCTGCATCAAAGCCATAGATATGATCTTTGTAGATTACAAAATCATTGAAGTCAGGTTTCAAATCCCGCGAAGTCCAAAGTTCTTTAGTGCTCCACGGCTCGGTAGCAGTGTCGATTTGCAAGAGTCGCGTACCGTAGCCCATACTAGAGGGTAGCAAGATTTTATTGTCGGGCAATAAATGCGGCTGGCATGCACGATAGCCTTGCGATCGCCAGTCATGCTTAAGAAATTCATTACCGGTCAGCGGATCGTATAAATGCAATCCTTGCTCTGAGGTCAAGCCGATCAAATCACGTCCCGCAATTTGAAAGAGCTGTGGAGAACTGTAGCTAAACACACCACTGGCAGCAGACCATTTCAATTCCCCTGTGTCTTTCTCGAAAGCCAGCAACCCCAAATTCTCATCACCGCCTGCATAGGCAACCACCACGTCTCCCACCACTAAAGGCGATGCTGAAAAACCCCACATCGGCGGCTCTCGTTTGGCAACATCAGTAAGAGACTTTTGCCAAAGAATTTCGCCGCTCAAAGGGTCGAGGCTGAGCAGGGCACCGCGAGCACCTTGGGAGAACAATTTTCCTCCTGCAAGCGTCGGAGTTGCTCTTGGCCCAGGCCCCCCGAGTGGATCATCGAATCGGCCTGGTATTTCCCGAACCCACTGAACTTTTCCATTGTCTGCGTCGTAACACACCACCGTTTCATTTTCACCTCGCTGCTCCTGTGAAAACAAAATCGGTCCGGCCACGACAAACGATGACCATGCTGGTCCTACAGGAATTCGCCACAGCTCTTTCGGTGGATTACTGCTCCAAGTCCGCGAGTAGAATTTACCTCGAAAAACGTTGTCAGCCGCTCCACCTCTAAACTCGGCCCATTCAGGTTTCTCAATCGCGGCTTTTACTAACTCAATATCGGGTCGTGATTGCAAACTATTTTTATCGCTTTTAGCCAACAACTCCTCGGTACTCGGGGTCCAGCGCCACTTTAATCCCAGTGCGAAGTTACCCCACATGCCATTCCCCTTCAGCAGCGTTGTAAATGACAACCCCAACAATGCGAACAACAAGGCAATGGTGGTTCGCTTGAAAGAGAGAGTATTTTGAAGCAGTATTAAGCCCAATCCGAACAGGCCGATTCCCAATGGTATGATCAGCATCATCGTCGCTGGGCCATACATCGATGGATCCACTACTTGCATTGTTCCAGCAACCAGACCGGCGATACCCAGGAAGCCAAGAATTCGCTCAAACCAACGTGCTCGACTAAATGTGATCCACCAAAGAACTATGATGATCGAGCAAAGGAGAGGTCCAAATGCAGACACCATCCACAGCATGGCAGGCCCATCTTCAACAAGCCTGGGCACAAATTGAAGGCCTATCATCAAGGCGATGAGAATGGCAACCGGCCAAGTGGATAATGGCCTATAACGATTTTCCGGAGATGAGTCATCTGAAGATCTCTGGCGAGTCTCCGATCGTTTTTTGGCGGCCATCGAAGAAGCTTTCTTTTCGTTAATACACGGTAGTTAAGAGACATCTTTATACCACAACAACTCATCTATTCAGGCGGTATGATAAGCGGTCGAGAACCGAGGCGTCTATGACGTCTAATGGTGTTGAAAGACTTTCTTGTATGAAAAGATATGCCTGGAAAGCAAGAAAACTTGAAATCCAGTTCGTCATCACAGAACTAATACCGTCCACTGTTACGCTAGTCTTACAAAATCACAGGCGAAATCATTCAGCAAAATTGAATCTATTACTGCAGTACGCTTGTTGGCTGTGAATAATTTTCTTCTGTTAACTCGGCCCTTTTTCATGAATCACCACGCAATGGGAATACAGACTTCATTCCAGCACAGATTAATACGCTTCATGGCTTCCTGGATCGTCTCGATTGCCATTGGCTCTGGTCATCTTCTGGCAAATGACGCGGTGGAACGCTGGAATGTTCTTTTCATTTTGGCGGATGACTTAGGCGTCCACGATGTTGGTTGCTACGGCACAGATTTGATAGAAACTCCCCATATCGATCGATTAGCCCAAACCTCCCTTCGCTTCACTCAAGCATATAGCCCAGCACCCGTCTGTACGCCTACCCGCGCTTCGATCATGACAGGCAAACATCCCGCCCGTCTTAAGATGACGATATGGTCTGAAGGGGCCCTGGAATTTCCCAAAGATCGAATGCTCAGTCCAGCCTTTTCCAAAGCCGATTTGCCATTGGAAGAAAACACCTTGGCTGAACATTATCAACAAGCAGGCTACTACACGGCTTCCATAGGAAAATGGCACCTTGGCGATGCGGGACATGCACCCGAGACACAAGGCTTTGACGCGAATATCGGTGGAAACCATTGGGGAGCCCCAACCTCATTCTTTTTTCCCTATCGTGGAAAACGCAACAACGGAGAAATACGTTACGTACCGCACCTGGAATTTGGTAAACCCCAAGAATATCTGACCGATCGCCTCACCGATGAAACCTTAAAAGTTATTGGACATGCCAAATCACAACAACTGCCGTTTTTCATTATGCTCAATCATTACGCCCCTCACACTCCTATCGATTGCAAAGAGGACGACGAAAACTATTTCCAGAGTAAATTGCAAAACCACTTCAAGCACCAAAACTGCGGTTACGCAGCGATGATCCGCTCATTAGACAACAGCGTTGGTCGATTAGTGGATTATCTTGATAAAGAAAAGCTGCTAGAGAATACCATTATCATCTTCACGAGCGACAACGGTGGATACATTGGTCAAGATCCTAAGCGTAATTCGCCAGTCACGTCTAACTGGCCTTTGCGTTCTGGCAAGTCCTCGCTTTACGAAGGTGGTTTAAGGGTGCCTCTTCTGATCCGGTGGCCTAAAACGGCGTCGCTTGGCAAGACTTATGCTGAACCGGTTGTGCTGACCGATCTCCATCCCACGCTCCTTGCATCCCTACCGGAGCGAAACCAAACCACATCTCCGTCTTCGCCAAACCAACTTGATGGAATCAATCTGCAGCCTGCAATAACGCAAAATACCACGCTAACTCGGGAAGCACTTTATTTTCATTACCCGCATTACTATCACGCCCCTGCCACGACACCCTGCAGCGCTATTCGGCAAGGTCCCTGGAAGCTAATCCACGATTACGAATCCGATAGTAATGAACTTTATCACCTTCTCGAAGATCCAGCTGAAGAACGAAACGTGGCCGAAAAGTATCCTCACGTCAGTCAAAAACTGCACGCTCAATTACAGTCTTGGTTGCAAAAGGTCGAGGCCGAACAACCGACGCGTAATAAATCCAAATGACGCACGAATTAGGGAAACAGCTCGGATTTCCAATGGTAACTT
>JAUMAI010000159.1:0-8656 GCA_032116775.1 Pirellula sp.
AACTTGCTGTAATTCGGGGTGACGATAAGGTCCAAATTCTCCCGCGGCATATTTTTGCAAAACGGGTTCTGGAGTGATGAATGGATCTTTGCCAGTTGTTTTTTCAATGACACCCTTCAGCGTGGATATAGGTCTTTTGATGATCGCATCCGATGGGTTGTATTGTTTGACCCTACCAGAAGTGAATCGTAAGGTGGCGTTGGCGTCCGGTACAAACGAATTCGCGAGGAATTGTTGTTTCACATCCAGCAGGTCTGCAGATAAAACGCTCAATCTTCCTTCTCGTTCTTTGTCCGATTCCCGGATTGATAAGTAAGTGGGATACAAATCGAGCATAAGGTTTACGACCGGATCTTTAAGTTGTCTTAGTTGCTCTGGCGTGCTCTTGAGGCAAGTTTCCATGAAGTTCCAGTCACCGATGCGGGTTGTGGATATCATGTCTTCAGAAACTTTTAAAAGATCGTTTCCCGCTAGTACGGCTTCTAGGGGTTCAATCTTGGCAGCTTGTGGAATCCGTTTGAGGCGGTCGAGCATACCAGCCAACATGATCGCGTCGGTAGGGCGATGCCAATCGCTGTGGGCGACTTCAAGTGTGGCGAGCGATTGCTCCCAGTTTCTCTCCATATAGGGAGCTTCGCGTTTGAGATCGTCTTTGCTCCTTTCGTGGGCGGCGTCAACAACAAACCAAGCAAACGAAGCTGCTCGACAGGCAGAGCGAAGTTCCAGGAGGTTAAGTTCGAGTGGCGCGGCTTGCGAGATTTCCTGATAGATGTCGTTGAGACTGCCTAACAGCTTGCCATATTTGGCCGACAAGGTGGGGCGTTCGTCGATGAATTTTTGCATCGCCGCTTCCTCCGCCAGTTTGGTCTCGACGATCCGCGCTCGATCGAGTCCGATCAATTGACCTCGCGAGCGTTTTTCCACATTGGCTAATGATTTGCTGCGTGTGGCATGTTTAATGGCAATTTCTCTATCGCGGGCACCGGCGGCATCCATCACTCCAATTTGCCATTGATAAAGATCGACGATTGTCGGAAGTCTCACATCGCGTTCGTAACGTAGGAAACTTGCTGGCTTATGGCGAACCGTTCGGCCAGGGTAACCAAGAATGAACACGGCATCATTTTCTAAAACGCCAGCTGGATTGACTTTGATAACTCGTTTGGGTTTGTACGGAATATTGTTAGGTGAGTAAGTTGCTGAACTTCCATCAGGCGCGGTATACGCACGCATGAAAGAAAAGTCGCCCGTATGTCTTGGCCACTCCCAGTTGTCAACTTCGCCACCAAAGTTTCCGATCGATGAAGGTGGCGCAAAAACAAGACGGACGTCTTTCAAGTAGGTATAGAGAAACAAATAGTATGTTTTACCAGTGAACATCTCCGCGACTTCAGCCCGCAATCCGGGATGGTCTTTTTCCGCTTGTATTTCAATTTCCTTGCGCCGCTGTTCGATAGCCTTGGCACGTTCGATTCCCGTCATTTTCTCGTTAACAGCCGATAAGACTTGGGTTGATATGTCAACATAATCTTCGGTGACGCGTACGGTATATCCGGGAGACGGAATCTCTTCGGCCAAAGAGGCCGCGTGAAAACCTTGCGTCAGGAGGTCTTTTTCGGCAGTGCTCGCTTTCTGGATTGCATCAAAAGCGCAGTGGTGATTGGTGATAATGAGGCCGTTGGCGGAGACGAAAGATCCGGTGCAGCCATTAACCCGACATATGCCGTCGACAACGCTTATCGCTTGTGGGTTGAAAAGTTCATCGGCCGATAACTCGATACCTCGAGACTTGAGATCAAGCTCCTTGAGTGCACTGATGGGAATCATGCCTTCTTCACTATGCAAGTTAGTCGAAATCGGAAGCAGCAGGACCGTAGCGATAACGAGTTGGAGTCCCGCAAAGCGTCGATTGTAACGAAACCATGATCGCATATCGTTAACCCGATTAGTGAGACGAGATTTGGATGAGCGGAGGCTGACCAAACAATAGTTGGGCCCCAAATGTGAAGCTAGTGATTTTTGCCAAGATAGTGGCTGTTAAGGGGTATGGAAATGCCCCACCAGCCCCGAGGTCATGGCGTTGCAATACGTTTATAGGTACCAGGAATAATTTGAAATTTCGATTCCTGGCGAAATCCTGGAGGAGGATTTTGGAGGATTTCGTTGTCGTAAACTACCCGTAGGAAGCTATCAGAGGCATCCGCCAAAATACCGTTGGCCTGCAAAGTGCCGTATATTTCCGTGCGGGTTTTGGTAGGGAAGGTCGCAATTCCATTTTCGCCAGCCAAGATAACAATGCCCTCAAGACGTTGAGGGTAGATATCCGTAAGCGTGTTGTTTTCAATTTCCTGGTAGGGCGCTCCTGTCGGATTAAAATTGACGCGAGTTCTTGATTCGGAAATTAGATCTGTGTCTCCCATGAATTTCATCGGTCCCCAAACGTACAGAGAAGGATGCTGGGGCAGGGCTGGTGTCATGTAGACGTTAATAGATATTCTTGATTCCTCGCCAGTCCAGTCCAAGATGAGGGTGCCGAGTATGCGGGAATGTATGATTTCGATGTCTTGGAACTCGCAATCAATGTAGTAAAAGCCATTTGGGTTTGTCTCGCCGTTAAGAGGATTAATGGATGGGCTCAAGACGCAGTTTTCGATTCTTCGACGACCGTTAACCAGCGGCAGAGAGTTAATATCTATTGGGGTAGCTGCTTCGTAATAGCGAAGGAAACTATTGGCGTTATGGGTGAAATTGCAGGTCTGGTGTTCTACTCGCGGCCCAAAGATGTAGGACCCCTTGATCGTATCCTCGGCGACAAGCGTGCCAGTAATCGAACCAGATGAACCGACCGTCACGGAGCCACCCGAATAAATCTGTCCGTCGGTCGACCATTGCGTATTTGACCCGATAGTAATACTCGAAGCTGAAAATATCGCATTGGATAAGCAATTTAAGGCTGGGCCGGCGGGAGTCGCTCTGGTCTCGACCGCATAGGAGTCACTTCCGCGTTGTGCGATACCGCGAATGATAACATCATTAAGGCGTCCAGTTGAAATGTTGTCGTAGGGATCCAGGAGGTAGTAATACAGGGAAATGTCTCCCAGTAGAAATGGACCGTATTTCGTATCGTGCGAATGCGAAGCGCGCCAATCGCTATTCGATGAGATTTTTGCAAGCGCTAATTCGATGGCTGAATCGGCAGCGCTAGCCAATTGAAAAGATGAGTCGGATAGATTGTTGTCAGTATGGTTTTGCAAAGATATGTAAATTGCGGAAGATGCCATCGTAGCCACGATAAGCGAAGTGACTAATACAGCAATGTAAATGTAGCCGCTACGACTTCCCTGAACTCGAGCTTGATAGAAAGGATTTCGAGTGCGTACGTGAAGCTGGTATTTGTTGTCGTTCATTTGATATTCTTAAAATACTCAAAAGCCATTGATCACAGTATCAGGATGATTGCGTAACGGCATGGTCAAATTGCGAATACCTTCGGAATGATTCCACTCCGATTCCCAAGCGGCACGGGACGTTGTTGGGATTGAAGCAGGAGTGCGAAAACCATCACGGGAGATTAGGTAAGCGAAGGTGTAATCGCGACTTCCATTTCGACGAAGCGTAATGGTAAGTTTCCGCAAATGGCTGGAGATAGGCGAAGAGATACCAGGATTGTCTGGACTTATCGCTTCTACAATGACCGAACGTGTCCAACCGGTCGAGTTAGGAATGAGGTTTCCATCTCGAAACATGAGATTCCCTTCGATCATACCGTTGTAGTCGTCGATGTCATCGTATTGAATGCGGGTTGATTTGTCTATTTCGCTGGATTCAGGACCGAGGGTGTCATTGTTTTCCGATGGATCGATAAAATTTAGGACCGATATTTCTGAGTAAAGTTGCTCGGCAAAACAATTGGCGAGTAAGCCTTCCTGATTTCGTGCAGTCGACCGAACTGCAAAGGTAAGTGTTTCCAGGCTCCCAATCAAAAGAATGGAAACGATAATTATCGACAATGTTGTTTCAATCATCGAAAAGCCTGAGCGACACGAGAGCGAGTCGGCGATTGGCTTCGGCTTTCGGATACAGTTCATAGGGAATTCGATATTAGAGCGGTTTTAATTCTCAAGTGCACCGATGGCAAAGCTGCAAGTAATGTACGGTTGGCTATCCTTGAGCAAGAATGTATATGCAGAACTGGGAGTAGGCGTTGCGAATTTACGATAACCGATTCCAAGGGTGATTCCTTGTAGGTTTTGACTGCCTGCCTCCATGACCAAATTTGTGTGAGCATAGAGTCCGGTTAGATCACGGTAGTACGATGCTTCGGTCGCAACTAAAACCTGAAAGGCCAGCATGTTGTTGGTAGTCGTAGTGCAACTGTTAGAGTTCGGGTAGATATCTGTACCGATTACTGGTTTTTGAGTGGATATAATTGTTCCGTTATGGCCGTGGACACGAATGATTGAGGTGCTAAATCGCTCGGTATTGGCCGAGGTGAATGTGATATCTGCTGTTTCATTGGCCGAGGCAAGTCGCCACCAAATCTGAGCTTTCAATTGATCCGATTCCGTATTCAGTAGCGGTGTCCAAGTGCCAGGGCCGACCGAAATATTCCCTGCTGTGTTTCTGGTTCCGATGATGGCAATCAGCATGTCACCTGCAGTCGTATTGCCAGGCATCGCGACAGATACTGTGTTAGATAACTTACTTGTTAATGTTACGGAATGTTTTACAACCTCCAAAACCGTCGGAGCAGTATGTCGGTTGGATGTAGGGATAAAAAAAGGCTCTCGAATGGATAGTGTAGTCGTTCCGATCGAATAGGCCGTATTTAAATCGAGACTGTCGCGCAGTATCGCCTGACCCTTTGGCTCTGGAAATACATAGGTGATCTTGTCTGGAGTTGAATCGCCATTGCGATCAGGTACGACGATCTCCAGAGTTTTGGGAGAAGGAGTGTTGATATTTACAGCTTCTCGTAAATCACTTCGAAACTGATCTAACACCTGTCTTTGCTGATATACTTCTTGCTGATTGGTAGAGACGATATCCAAGGACTGCTTGGAAAGTAGTATGCAGGAAGTTAGGCCTAGCAATAAGATGCTGTTAGATACCAAAGTCGCAATGACCTCGACTAAGGTGATGCCTCGATGGTTTCGGCACAGAGGTTTCCCTGCTGAGTATCCTGTTGGAAAATAGGGCATTGTTAGATACTCATTTTTGCGGCAGAGGTGTAAGGTTGGGAGAGATGTGATATTTCCGTTCTACCTCACCATTGTGGAAAATCACGACGCCAATGCTTCCAGGGACCAGTTCGCTTAAGTTACCCGATGGAGCGGCGATCTCTCCTCGATGAGTGAATTCAATGTATTCGTTAGGAGGAGCGTTAAAGCTTTGAAAGATTGTCGTAGCACTCGCAGATTTAGCGATGTCAACTTCAGTCTTTATATGTGAGCCATCTACTGCGATTCTGGAAACCGTCAAACGTTGTGTGCCTGGGATGGGGTGGATGCGAATCCGTCTATTTTCTCGCATCGCCAGGGTTCGATAGCTTTGTAATTCCGCGAAGAATTGTTGAGACAATGTCTCGGTGGTACTGGCGGCGATGCTTCTCTGTAAGCGAGGAACGGCTGTGGCGCTCACGATACCAATGATCAATACAACCACGAGCACCTCGGTAAGCGTAAATCCTTTTTGGAGGTGTGGTGATTTCATCGGTCGCTTGTCCGAAGAGTTAGAGCCTCATAGCCCACCCACAGAATGGATAGGCTTCCGCCAAAAAGTAATCTGTGCAAGTCAGCAATGCGGGGAAAGAGCTTGCCAGATTCTGTTCAAATGGAATTTGAATCGTGCGTTTCTCGTCTCCTTCAAAAGGTTAGCTCTCGGTAGGGAAACGGGATAAAGGCTGGGGAGATTGCCTAATACTCGGGCATTACAGCAAGAAGGATATGACGATTAAACCGATTGTATCGGCTGCCACTCTTGTAGTTTTCTGAGCTCGATAAGTACGAGATGTCGATTCGATGCCTAAGAGTCCCTAGGGATGGGGCCGATAATTTATGGCTTGGGCTCCGCTATGCACCACAGATGCTTTTCGGTGCGGATGAAAATCTTGCCATCCGCGATCGCAGGCGTCGAGTTAGTCGATTCGCCCAGGGGATTACTGGCAACTTCAAGAAACTCGGGCTCTAGCAAATAAACGTGGGTCGTTCCTGCCTGGTCAATCGCATAGATCTTCGAGTCGGCTTTTATAAGGGAAGACCAAATTGCACCGCCTCCAGTGTTGGAACTCAGGCGGCGATGCCAGAGTCTCTTTCCATTTTCCAGGTCGATACTCTCCAAGATACCTTGCACAGTGGCGACGTAGATTTGCCCCTCATGAATGATTCCACTGCCTATTCTCTGGCGATCGACATCGTTATACCACAGTCTCTTGCTTAACTGATCGCCTTCGCCCTCAGGTTCAACGACAAAAGCCGAACCTCCCAGGCAAGCGATATGGGAGCCGTTATGAATAGGGGTTGATAACACCTGCGCTCCATTTCCTTCGCATTCCCACAATACTTTGCCTTCGCGAGGTGTAACCGCGAGCAGCTTTTCGGGCAAGCTCAAGAGAACTTCTGCTGTTTGATTAACGCTGTTTCGGATGACTGGAGTGGCCCATGTTCCAAAGGGATCCCGAAGAGTTGCGCCCTCTGGTAACTTGGGGCCATCGGGTTGGTCGAACGGATTGGGTGCGGTCGATTGCGGGATATCGATTCGCCATAATTCGTTTCCATCAACTAGCTTTAGTCCGATGAAAAATTGCTGTTGACCAGGACCGTAATTAAGGATGCAGACATCTTCCCAAATAATTGGAGATGGCCCTTGGCCAAAAAGATGTTGGGGAGAGCCTAGTTCCTTCTTCCACAAGAGTTGGCCATTCATATCGCAACAAACTACACCCGCTGCTCCTAGCATTGCGATGACGTGTTGGCCATCGGTAACTGGTGATCCAGCACAGTGGGGATTGGTTGGGTGTGTTGGTTCCGGTTCGTTGACCTCCAAGGTCAGACGCCATTTCTCTTCGCCGTTTTCGACCGCAAAGCAAAGGAGCGATCGTAGTTTTCCCTCGTTCTCTGCTTGAGTAAGAAAGATAGAGTCACCAAAAACAACTGGTGATGAATTGCCTGGACCCGGCAACGGTATTTTCCAGGCGACATTCTTCTGGCTGTCCCATTGCACGGGAATATGAGTTTCTGTGGTCGTACCATCGCCCTTGGGGCCACGCCACGATGGCCAATTGTCCCCTCGTACCGAGTCGACGAGGTGATTCTGGCAGCAGAGTAAGGCCAGATAGTAGCAGAGCGGAACCATTCTCAAACGACGAAGGGAGAGCGGATAGGATCGATTGGTTGGCGAAAGGAAAGGGGCGGCGGACATAGTGGTCAACCCAAGCTGGGTAAATAACAGGTGAGACGTCGTAAGAAACCGTGTTAAGGTTGGGCTTTCTGGAAATGGGATTTCTTGACGCTGGGGTCGTGTTACGCTGAGCAAAATGCCACTGGTGGCATCTCTATTCACTGACAGTATTTCACATAATTGAGCAGTCGCATGGCGTAAAATGGTCCAGGGGAACCACATTTGAGCAGATAGGTATCAGTTGCAACGGACTGTAGCCGCGTTGTTAACACTCCTTTTTAAAGTTAAGCTTATGAAGCAGATTGGGAAGTGTTGGATCGCGAAACGGATTTTGTTCCGTCACGGTCGTACCTATCGTTTTTTGACCAGGGATGTTTTTTGACCAGGGATATTGAATGGCAAACTCAGATGCTCCGCTTGCGTGCGCGATTGAGTCATCCGTGATGACCGCTACTTTGACGGCAGCCCAGATCCGAGATCCGCTAACAGTCGAGAAGCTCAAAAAAACAATGCTCGATGCGCTGGATTCGTCCGAGGCAAGCAATGCGATTATAAACTTTCAGAATGTGGAGTTCATCGGAAGTTTGGCATTCCTGGCTTTCCTGGCGGTAAGACGAAAGCTTGGTGGCGGTCGAGTTGTTTTATGTGAATTACGGCCCGAGGTTGCCGAGGTGTTTGCGTTGTGTCGATTAATTCCGCAACCTGGAGGACCACCAGCTCCCTTCGAAGTAGCGCCTTCTATTTCAGAAGCAAGACTGCGGTGTGGACTTTCGTAATCTCGCGAGCATCACTAGGGTGTTGATCTGATGGATATAGGCTTGGAGGGAACGTCAGCAGGGTATCTTTTGCCACCACCCCTTGTTGTCTCGTTGGTCGATGCACCTCCAGAGCCCCAGGTCAGTATTAGTCCTGATCACAAATGGATGTTGTTTTTGCAACGTTCATCCCATCCCCCCATTGCAGATCTAGCTCGACCGCTATGCAAATTAGCCGGTTATCGTTTTGATCCAACGAATCGTGGGAGTGTCGTCTTTGATTACTGGACAGGCATGGAACTGCGTCGGCTTGATGGAGGCGAAGTTCTTCAAGTAGCGCTGCCGAAAGATATTCGTATTCTGCGAGCGGTATGGTCCCATACCAGTCAAGCAGTCGCACTGGCCTGCGCAGTGGAAGATCGAATTGAGCTGTGGTGGTTTGCAACCGATAAACCGCAGCAACCGAAGCGCCTGGTTGAATTTATCATTGAAAGCCTACCAGG
>JAUMAI010000160.1:0-5670 GCA_032116775.1 Pirellula sp.
ATCAGCCCGATCAAGCCCACATCAAACTTGAATATCCAGACCGCGATTTGAGGTCATTCGACCTCGACTGCTGGCCGCAATCGTAGCCCCTTCCTCTGTCGTTGCTGGACGAACCCTTCCGCTCTCGGTCCGCCTTAAGGCAGCCTGAGACCAACGCTCGGGAGTATTGTTACTGCTGTTCTGACCTGCGAAGTTCTGCTGAGAGAAGGCTTGTCCTGAGAAGGCACTCTCCTCGCCAGCCACCCGCACATCAAACCGCTCAATCGTTATGCCACTCTCTGCCAACTGCTGTTTAAGTTGTGGCAAATTCTCGACCAAAGTTTGTCTTGCTTGAGCAGTTTCCGTCGTAATCTCAGCGGAAAGATTCCTACCTTCCACCCTCACCGTCATCGCTAAGCTTCCCAATTCCGGTGGATGCAACCGCAGACGAATGTTTCCGCCCTCTGCACTTAACCGCTCAAACCCTCGGGCGACACGTTGTATCAAACGAATCTGCTGCCGTTGATCAACGGCTGGTTTTTGCTCAGCTTTTTCACTTTTGTTGGCTGGCTCTTTACTCTCAGACCGCGATGCAGACTCGCTGCGCAAATCGCTTCGAGTGCTGCTATTAGACTGTACCGATCCAACAGCTTGCGGTTTATCGCCTGCCGAACTTTCGCTAGCCGAAGAAACCGAATTAACGGTGGGTGACGGTGGTGGAGCAGTCACAGGGACCGTCGATTTAGGTGACATCTCCGAGCCAGTGATTTCCATAGCCCGCTCAGGAGCTTTAACCGAATTATCTGGCTTTCCACCTTCAACTAGGTTTTGCTCTTCTTCAGGGAAGCCCATGGCCTCGGCGCTGGAACCTGAATTCTCTGCTCGTTCAGCTAATCGCTCCTTGCGCGAACGTCGATTAGGTCGAACCTCATCTGTATTTTGACTCGCTTCACTCTTTAAAGCAGATTGAGTCTCACTCTGAACTTCAACTTTATCTTTGCTTTCGAGCTTTGTTGGCTGTCCAGTCGCCGTAGGAGTCGCCTGCACAGCTTCCTTTTTCGCGACTGGCTCATCGCTCCGTTTGCGATCTCGAGTGCGACCACTCTCTGCGTCACGTTGAGCTTTGCCCGAGTCAGTTCGAATCACATCGGAGACTTTGGTTTCTTCGACTACCACCTCTTCGCGATCATCGACCGCCTGTTCGATAACTGGTCCCTCAACCTCTTTAGTTTCTTGAGCGACAGTGATTTGCGACGCACCTTCGTCGGCTACCAACTCCTCTGCCTGCACTCGCTCCACTTCAACTGGCTTGGCCGTGACAGTGGTCGCCGCAACCTCGACCTGCAAGAGGGCTTCTACCGGCTCCGCAGCCTCAGTCTCTTCCGACTCGACGCGACATTCCTCAAGACTCTCTTCGCTCTCTTCGTTTTCTGTCGACTCGGTATCGTTAATTTCATCGGTAGGCGGTGCCACCTCTTCAGACTCAGCTACTACCTGCGTTGAGTTCCACTGAATCCCCAGCAACAACTGGTCGAAGGTGGCTGACTGCCTGGCCGCTATGGCTGTTTTGCTGTCGCGTTCAACAACACCCCGAACAGGTCCCTGCCATGTAGATACACCGCTGGTTTGATTGACTGCTGATGACATCGCCCTACCCTTTCCCTTGTTCAACCTGCCCCTTGGTCGTTACACCCCATGGTCAACAAGAGCACCGTAAGGCAACTCGATCAGGTCATGGAGTAGCCTCTGGCGCAGATCCAGTCGAGGGTTCGGTGGCCTTACGCCCCCCCTCGATTAATGATGCAGTGGGTTCGCCATCCAGGAACATCTCCAGCATCTCACTCAAGAGGAGACGCTCGTCCTCGACCTCAAACTCGCTCATCACCTTCTTTCTCTTATCGATCGGCATACCCTTCAGAATCGATACAACATCTTTGTTTTGCCCGTTTTTCCACATCCTGAGCAACTGATCCTTCGCCTGACCGGGGGGGAGAGCCTCCAAAGTACGCTGCACTTCACCCAAACTTGTGTTTTGCAAGCCTTTTGATAGCTCATCTAATTCCATCTTGAAGGCGAGGCGACGATCATCGAATAACTTCTTCTCTGCAGCCAGCTCCTTACCTTTCTCGTCGAGCAAAACTCTCTCGCGCTGTAACGCCATCGCGCGATCATCCAATTCTTTTGCTAGCGAAGCTCTGGCAGTGACGATTTCTTCACGTGTCGGTACAGGCACCTCTTTGGCCTTGGACCAAACGTTGTGCAAGCGTTGCCCAGTGATATCAATTCCATTGAGCAAAGCGATGATTTGTGTGATGTGGTCGGAGCGAAGGTTACCCTTGGCGACAGCTAGGCCTAAAATGGTTGCCTGGGCTAAAACGGTGGCAACACAGAACCACATGATCAATCGACCCATTGCTTTCATGATGTCGCTCGCTCCCAATTACTCTCGCTATAGCCTCCTCAACCGAGCGTCTCGCAGCTTCAGTCCGCTGCCCACTAACGCACTCAAGGCTATTTCTTGTTTCGCAAATATTGTGTCGAAGCCCATTCATCGATTTGTTTTTGCTCAGCAGCCAGTTGCTCGAACTCCCACTGGGCATGCTGTGACTGCTCTAACTTTTCCATCACCCGCACCTCCTTCTCTGCCTCAATGAGAACCTGACGTCGTCGATCATATTCTTCATTAAGAGCTTCTAGATGCTGCCTGATCTGGAGTCGTTGTGCATCCAACATCAGTTGATGCCTTTGGATCAGCAGCAATCGATCGGTGCGGATAACTCCTGTCGAGGCGATGTGCCGCTGCCGCAGGTTCTCCTCCACCTCACGCTCCAACTGCGTCAATTGCTCCTGCACGATCCTGATGGACTCTTGCACCTCAGCTAGGGCTTCGGCAACTCGATCTCTTACCTGCTTTCGCAATGTTGCGACAGCCTGTAATCGAAAGCGAAATCCCGCCATAAGTGCATAGTCCTTCGTATAAATGTAGGTTTTGGTTGGTAGCGATGATTGTAAAATACATTATCGAATGCCGCATTTTTCCTGGCATTCAACGGATATCTGCCTGACAAACAGGCGGCTTACCCAGCTCTTACTCCAGCTGGGGATTGTGTTGTAGGAGTTGTAACGGCTGTAGCTCCCATGCCAGCCATCACAGCGGATTTGAGCAATTGCTCAAGCGTGGTTTCGAAAGGAATACGAGTTTGCGTATCCTGCGCTAGAAACGCCTCAATCGTTTGACGCATGGCAATGGCTTTATCGACGATAGGATTCGAACCCGTCTTATAGGCTCCGATCGAAATCAAGTCCTCGTTGTCTCGATAGGCGGCCATCAATTGGCGTAGATCTACCGCACTCTTCGCATGCTGAGGGGTAACCAACTGACTCTGCAATCGACTCAAGCTCGGCAGCACATCAATGGCCGGATAACGCCCACGTGACGCGATAGAACGCGAGAGGTGAATATGTCCATCCAGCAGTCCTCGCAGTGCATCGCTGATGGGCTCGTTGGTATCGTCTCCATCCACGAGCACGGTGTAGATACCAGTGATGCTTCCTTTATCGCTGCGACCAGCGCGTTCGACAAGTTGTGGCAACATTGCAAACACGCTTGGTGGGTAGCCGCGTGTCGCAGGTACTTCACCAGCAGATAATCCAATCTCGCGCTGCGCCATCGCGAAACGAGTTACCGAGTCCATGAGTAACAAGACATCCTTACCTTCGGAGCGGTAGAATTCCGCGATGGCCGTGGCGGTCTTAGCTGCTTGCAGTCGGCGTAACGCAGGTTGATCACTCGTAGCGACCACCGTGACCGCGCGACGCCTTCCCTCCTCACCTAAGTCTCGTTCTATGAACTCTCGAACCTCACGACCTCGCTCGCCGATAAGACCAATCACAACCACATCGGCATGCGTTCCACGAGCGAGCATACCCAGCAAGGTACTCTTACCCACGCCTGAACCAGCAAAAATCCCTACACGTTGCCCTTTACCGAGTGTTAAAAAGCCATCAATAGCCTTTACGGTGGTAGGCAATATCGTGTCGATGGGTGGGCGATCCATCGCGGAAGGAGGCTCTGAATTGAGAGATATCTTGGCGGACACAGGTATGTCACCAAAACTATCCATCGGTTTTCCATCTGCATCGATGACTCGTCCCATCAATTGATCGCTGATGCCAATGGCCCGACAACCTGACCGAAGTATCACGACGTCGCCAGGTCTGATTCCTTGACTGGTATCCATGGGAGCAAGAATCGTATGCTCGCCTTCAAAGCCAACAACTTCCGCCTCTAAATTATCGCCACTACCTCTGCGAATTTCGCATACACTCCCCACTGGAGCTGATAAACCAGCAGCGATGATATTGGCTCCACGAATCGACCACACCTTACCTTCAATACGTGGCGTGACGGCACTCTTGAGCACATCCTCAAACCAGGACGCCTTAAGTGGTGGTAAGAAACTGGCTGCTTTTGTTGGTGCGGAATTCATCTATTTCTTCGCGATTTCTGACGCTCTTGCAATATCCAAATACTAACGCAACTGCTCTTCGAGACGATTGAGCTGCGTCGATATCTGCCAATCCATGACACCTAAATCCGTACGCACGATGCAACCACCTTTCTCCACCTGGACATCCTCAATCACTGTACAGGCGGCCTGGGAGGCAAACGGTTTGAGCAAATCGTCAATTCGAGTCGACAGGGCACTATGAACTTGTGGATGGAGACGAATCTCTATCCTGCGAGCGCCGCTCCAAGAGGCAGTACTTTCAACTAACCACTGCAGTACAATCTCTGGCTCGTTCTCGACGCGTTGCCGAATCACCTTTTCAGCGATCGCCATCGACAATGATAAGGTCTCATCGCGCCACTGACTCAACCATTCACTCATCTCTTTTTGAATCCCATTCAGTATGGCTCGCATACTGGTCACGGCTTCAGTGGTTTGCTTATCAGCCATCTCCTTGGAGCGTTGCTGGAATTTGGCCTCCATCTCAGCCAAGGCATCTCGCCGCGCTTGTTCAGCAACCTCTTTTCTGATCTTCTCTGCATCAACCTTTGCTTGCTCGATCAACTGCTGCGCTTTTTGCTTAACCTCCGCCAAGTGATTCTTTGCAGCCTCCTCCATGTCTTGCATATTGAAGGCGATAGGCTGAGCATTTGCAGTACTTGGATTCAGTTGATTCGCCTTGAGTATCCCTACCATAATCGTTCTCCTTATGCAGCTCTCGCATAGCTGTGACGGGAACTCTCTGAGACTTGCTGTAAATCCTTTTCATTCAGTAAGGATTCGGCTGTTTCAGTAACAATCATACGAGCAGCATGAATATCATCTACATCGATACGACCGAGAAACTGCAGTCGCTCCTTTAGTCGCTTCCAGTCGCTCTTGGAGAACAGCTGCGAGATGCGATTCAATAATTCCTTATCTGCAGTACTTAAAGCTACCAGCAGAGCGCGGGACTCACAATTTTGCAGCACTCGAGCCAACTGATTTAGACCGATCCACTTGAGATCATCGAATTCGAACGAACGATAAGAATCGTACTTGGATTGCTTGGTTTGATTCGTCTCGTTAGCGATGAGCGGTATAGCTGCTTTCCTTGAATCCTCCTCGGACAGGCTTTTACTGGCTTGGGAGTCGATCTCAACCGAATCTGCATTTACCTCTGCGACCGTTTTACCGGAAT
>JAUMAI010000160.1:5680-8438 GCA_032116775.1 Pirellula sp.
AATCGGAAATCACTCCATTAAGTTTTCCGATGTCTTTTTTAACATCAAAATTTTTCATCCACTTTTTTAGAGTTTGAATAAAAGCAACTCTTGACAACAATTCTCTTTTGAGATTTTTGGGGTCATTTTTTGCAATTAGTTCGGTAGCATCTTTTAACACTCGACAGAGCTCTATCTTTCTCTCTTCTCCACCTGCCTCAAGAATCGACTTAAGACGATTAAGACTAAGCGAATTATCGATCGCAGCGACCGGTCTGGTGAGCGCAAGCCTTTGTTGCAACTGCTCTGTAATATCCTGCATGATCTCAGTATCAACTTGCTGTAACTTCGATAACTGAATCAGCACTTCAGTTCTCAACTCGGCCCCCAATTTTGCCAACACTTGATTGGCAACTCCGGGCTGTAATTGAGTCAAAACAGCTGCAATTACCGTAGGCCTTTCAGCCTGAACACACTCCAGAATTTGCTCGGGTGAAGACTTGTCCCAAAGCGATGTACCACCAGTTAATGGCGAGTCAACTAAATTATCACGGCTAGATACAGGAGGTTGCCCCGCTGCCAACGAGGAGGTTACCGTCCCTGGCACCGCACCATTACCAACCACGGGCGAGCTTACATCACGAACCGTGCCGACCGGTCGATTGGACGAGGAAACTGGACTTGCAGCAGGAGCAGGTGCTGAGGGTTTGCGCCGCACATTGGACTCAAAAGCAGCCAGTACAGCTTTTTGCTCCCCTGGATCGATACGCCCCAACTCAACCATAGCTTTGCGGACAGCCTTAGCCATTGCGGCTGGCATCTGCTGTAGCAATTGTCGGGCTGTCGTCGAGTCAACACTCGCAACCAATATGGCGGCTTGCCTAATGCCTGAAGACGGGCTTTCTGCTGCCATGAAAATTTGCCTCTAATATTCGCTCAAATCCAGTTAGCTCATAAGAAACGTTTAACGTCTTGAGCTAATGATGTCGAGAGCGAAACTTCAGAGACAACCGATCGAAAAGGCGTGGAATCTTAGGCGGCTTCACCGATCCAAGTTCGTATCAGGTTAACGGCAGCATCTGGGTTGTCCTGGATCATGGTGCTGAGGCTTTCTTTCAACTCCTGGCCAGTTACCTCAACTTTTCGCACGATCTTGCCATCTGGCCCAACCACTTCCTCGCCACCCGCATCGTCTTCGCCGCTGATATCCAAATTATCTTTGATTTTCTCGACCAGCGCGATTCCGAATCCATCTTTGAATGGGTCATCGGCTGCAGTACCCTTGGTCTTCGATAACTGCACTACCATACCCATGGCTACCATCACAACGGCTAGCAAAGCTAGGGTTTGCCACGAATCTTGCAGCCATTCTATAAACTGAGAAAATAACGAAGGAGAGGGAGGTAACTCAGCTGGCAGATCTAGATATGGATAAACCGTGACCAATTCGAAACGATCATCACCCGCATCGACGGGTGGCAAGATAGTCGCGACGCTGGTCTTGATATTTCGTTCTAGCTCCTTGAACATTGTATCGATATCAGCCTGCGTCAAAGCTGGCATTTCACTTTCCATTTTACCTGGATTAGCCAACATCCATTTTGAAAATAACTGCTTCCGAACATAGTTTTCAGGTAAACCAATCGACGCAGAGACGCGTTTCGGTACCAAACCAGCCCTTTGTGTTCTTGTTAGCTCTTGGCCAACAACTCTTTTCTCGTTCTCGGAAGTTTCTTTGGTTTTGCTGGATTGATCGCCTCCAGCTAAAGAAACTGCTTTGTTACCCAAAGCATTAGGCTCAGTACCAGGCCGTCCACCTTCACTTGCTTTCGACGACTCACTATCTTTTCGAGTCGCATTCATCTCGATGGTTGTTGGCTGCGTGTCGTACTTCAGTTGCTGGGTTTCGCTGAGCATCGTGTCATCTAGAATGACGCCGACTTCCAATCGAATATCACCATATGGCTCCAGTAAATCACGAATACGGCGACGGTACTTTTCCTCGAACGCTTGCTGCTGACGTAAGTATGGATCCTCGTCACCGCCGATGGTACCATCCGACGGTGAGGTGCTTTTGCCGGAAGAGATGTCCATCACGCGTACATTTTCAGGCTTTAAACCAGCCCAACTATTGGCCACCATCTTGGCGATTTCACGAAGTCGATCATCTGCGATCGGAATCGAACTAGTAGGTTCCAACGCAACGCTAGCTGTTTGCAGCATTTGGCGACCGAATCCTTGCCGCTGTTCGCTATAGGCAACATTAGCCCAAGAAATGTCGCCCATCTGCTGAATCCAACTTTCGATCTGTTTCTGTTTCTTTTCGATCTCTTTCTGTTTGCGTTGATCAGCTGGTTCCAAACTGGGAAAGCCACTGCTTTCATCCATGGCCAAACCAGGCTTCTGTGGCAAGGCATTTGCATCGCTCAATGCCTTAATGTATTTGTCTCGCTCACTCGTCGGAACTTTGACTCGGTTGCCAACTACTTCATACTTGCTCAGGCCAGCTTTGCTAAAAGCAACTTCCATTTTTACGATGTCATTTTGACTGTAGACCTGTCCGCTGAAGAGATAATCACCCGCAACCTGACGTGTGCCGTTAAACAAATAAGCAGTGCTAACGAGAATTGCGGCTACCAAAACACCTGCGACGATACGTGCTGCAGGTGTCAACGACATAAACATATCGCGCATCTGCTTTACAACAAGCTCAAAAGAATCATCAAAATTTATGACCACTTTTTCTGGCCAGTTTTCAGAAAGATACTTTAATATTTTT
>JAUMAI010000161.1:0-4775 GCA_032116775.1 Pirellula sp.
CAGTCGAATCGCTCAAGCTCTTCAGGCATGTCGGATTGCCTGGAAGGATCGGCAGGCAGCACGATGGTTAATGATGATGTATCGCCGATCAAAAATTCTATCCTGTAAACTTGCCGATGAAGCAGAGGCATTTTGCGCAGCTTCGAGCTAGATTTTTGTCTGGTATTTCGTGGGCAAGTGGTGCCATTGGCAGTGTGATCCGCGACTAACGTGGTCGGCGGATACCTTGAGGCTCAATAGTTTGTTAGTTACGACGTGTGGTGGTTAACGTATAAGCCATCGCGCTAATGGGCCAGGAGGGAGTTCCTTCGGAGCTGTTATTTGGCTGCGTAGCAACAGCTGCGAACAAGCTTGAGCCGCATTGAATCCACTTCGTATGGCACCTTCCATCGTTGCTGGCCAGCCTGTATTTGTCCAATCACCTGCGAGACTGAGATTATGGGCTACCAAGATGGATGAATCGGGGCGACGACTGGGTGCATCCGTGGTGACGGAAAAAACTGATTGAGGATCGGTAACCGCTTTGGCATGCAACAGGCGTGCCGAGCTCGCGGTTGGGAAAAGTTCACAGAGGTCTTGGGTGACAAGCCGAATCAATTCATCGCTGTTACCACGAGGCAATTCGCGCGAGGCACTGATGACAACTTGGTAATGATGTCCTTTCGAAAACCTTGCGTTTTCTTCGCTGGTTGTTTCAGGCATAGGACTCAGAGAGCCGTCGACTTCCTCGAGCCAAGGACTACGGAAGACCCACTGTGATAATCGCCCAACAATCGCCGCATGCGGAGTTGGTAGCCAATTACGATCCCACC
This sequence comes from Pirellula sp., assembly GCA_032116775.1. GTDB lineage: Bacteria > Planctomycetota > Planctomycetia > Pirellulales > Pirellulaceae > JAFLCP01. The sequence continues at coordinate 813 of JAUMAI010000161.1, forward strand.
AAAGATGCACGCCAGTAATCGGCGAGGCTTGTAGCTCTACAGACCGAGATACAATCTGTCGAAACGCTTGAGGCGTATCACTGTGGCTGATGGAATCGAGTTGATACCAGGGAATGGCCAAAATGAAATGATCAGCACTGTAGGTCTTGCCGTCGCTGAATGTCGCACTGAGGCATCGTTCCTGGTCAAAATTGAGTCGCTTGAGCGAACGATTGGTATGAATTGTGATTCCCAGTTGTTGCAGCTTAGTAGTCGTGTCTTCACTGAAGATCTTTCGGAGTGGTCGAGTGGGTACGAGCACTTCATAAGCATGTCGGTTGATTAGAAAACCATCGACGATCACCTTGCGCATCGGGCCGAGAGCGACGCGGTCGATTTGCTCACCCAGAGCACTCACCATGATAGTGCTCCAGAAATGATCTATTGTGGACTGGCTCTGGCCTGATGTGTTGAGGAATTCGAGAGCAGATCGTTCGTCGAGTGATCGACTGGGTTTAAGGCGCATCATTTTCCAAATAGCTTTGGCAACTTCGATGCGATTGCGAAGGGTGAGGCCAGGCCAGCGACTTAAGAGCGAATTGAGATGCAATGGTGCCGGTAGATAGGAGGTGGCTGACAATGGAACATATTCGCCCTTGGGCCCATAGAAATGAAGAGTGCTATGGCGTTGCCATTGTGAAAGTGTTTCTGTTTTTTTAAGAAAGTCGATTAGATAGGTGCAGCATCCCATACCGACATGTTGACAGTAGTCGACCGTCTGCCCTGTGGCTGTATCCACGAATGATCCTGCACGTCCCCCGAGCCGAGAGCGGGCTTCAAATAGCTCAACTTCCAAGCCGATGTTGCGAAGCTGAATCGCGGCTGACATTCCTGCGAGGCCACCACCTATGACGACTACTTTTCGCAACGTTTCGGTGGTGTTCATGGCGCGAGTGGTCCGAAATGGGTTAGGAACAGTTTTGCCTTTTTCCACATCGGTACCGAGATACGTTTTTTCCAAACCAAGGCGGGTTGGTGGCGAATTTCTTCGAGAATTGCGTGATAGCTCTTCCACATCAGGCTAAACATTTTTTTGCCATCGGAAGCAAGATGTGGTTCTAGCTGCCAGCCGCTTTGATATGCCTGCTCTGTAATTTGAAGATAATAGTCCAGTAATTCAGCCCAATTTCCACTTGGTATCCCTAGTAACCACTGTTCACGCGAGCAGCCATATTTTACGAGCGACTCCTGTGGAATGTAGATGCGTTGGCGAAAGGCATCTTCGCGAATGTCACGTAGGATGTTCGTCATTTGGAAGGCGAATCCACAATCGATTGCCGCCTCGCGCATCGTGTGGTAGGGTCCATCCCAGATATGTAGGCAAGCTAAGCCAATCGTGCCTGCGACCGAGTAGCAATAGTGATCCAATGCAGCTCGATTTGGAAGGAAGACTTCATCAAGATCAAGCATGACACCATCGACTAAATCGCTGAGCAAGCTAGTTGGAATGCTATAACGTTTTATAGAGTCGGCTAAAGCGGGCCAGAGTCGATGGCTGTCACCTAGTTGCGGATGGAGGGTGATCCGAAGTTCCTGGGAAGGTACAGTAGATAATCGATGGACGATATCACGCCATTGTAGAAGTCTTTCACGCTTTTCGACCGCAGTTCCTGCTTGGTCGCTTAAGTCATCTGTCCAGCGAGCGAAAGCGTAAAGCGCTTCCATTGCTTGGCGACGCGGAGTCGTCAGTAGCGAGAAGCTACGATAAAAGTTGCTGCCACTATTGCGACAAACTTCACTGCAGTACTGATAGCTGTCATTCAATACATCGAGCGTCATGGTTCTTGGCCTCGCCACCATTGCCAAGAGGCTCTTGCTACTAAGCTCAATTTAGTACATTTTCCCAGTGATACTCGCTTGCTCCAGACATCATAGTTGGCCTGTCGTATTGCCTGGAGTATGCCTCGTCCACCAGCGATGAAGAGACGGATGTCAAGGCTCAGCCAACTCGGGACATTGCGAATTAAAGGTTGACCGGCAAGGAAAAAAGAATCTGCATGGTCAACCCATAGTTTCAGTAAGCGTTGAAGTTCTGGAGTGCAGCGACGTTCCAAAATCATTTCCTCAGTGATACTGAATTCGAGCCACCGCTCTTGAGGAATGTAGATTCTGTTCTTATCAGCATCAATTGAAATATCTTGGCAAAAATTGGCAATTTGTAGGCCAGTACAGATCGCGTCGCTCCAGATGATATTCTGTTGCGAGGCAGACTCACCTAACGCGAGTACGAGACGACCTACGGGATTTGCTGAACGGGTGCAGTAATCAAGCACTTCTGCATCATTTTTATATCTCAGTTTTTGTTGATCCTGTTCGAAGGCAGAGAGAAGGTCATGAAATGCTTCGGGTGATAGACCAAAATGATGGATCGTGGTGCTAAGAGCCACAAATACCGGATGGTGAGCGCTACCCGCAAATACCTTATCAAGTTCAGATCGCCACCATGCCAAAAGTCGTAATGAATCTTGAGGCGATGTGGTCTCATCGGCCAAATCGTCTGACCATCGGCAGTAAGCGTAGATATTGTAAAAGTGCTGCCGCAACGGACGAGGTAAAAGCCAACTGACAACCTGAAAATTCTCGTAATGAGTCAGCGCCAAGTTGCGACAATACTGCTCGGCTTCAGCGAGGGTAGGGGTGGAGTAGGAGGAGTCCGGGCCCCAGCGGGATAGATCGCGTGCGAAGCTCTCGTTCTGTAATCGCATAGTAAAATGTGGGCTTCGCAGAGTGCTAGTTACTAGAATGGGAAACCGGAGGTCGGAAAATTCCGGGATGAATACGACCGCTTCCATTTATTTTAGACGATATTGAAGTCCGAAAAGGGGGTAGGGAAGATAAAGTGGGCCTGAAAGAAAACCGCTGGTCGGGTAACATAGAGTACAGTGTGCAAAGAGTCGAGCAGAATTAACAAAGATAGGTTTTCGGCAGTTACAACCGGGCCAGTTCCTCAATTTGGATTAGATTCCTGGATCAGGCGAAGAACTGTGAGTCGTCTAACCGGTTGCTTCCGAAGATCGCGCGAATTTACGAGACCTGGAAAATATATAAGGTAAGTACGATGCAGATCATGTTAGCTGCCCCACGTGGGTTTTGTGCTGGGGTAAATATGGCCATCGAGAGTCTCGACCTGACCATTCGTAGGTTTGGCACTCCTGTTTATGTGTATCACGAAATTGTTCACAACCAGTACGTTGTAAAAACCTTCCAAGCGAAGGGGGCTATTTTCGTCGATCATTTGTCGGAAGTTCCCGAAGGTTCCACGCTGCTTTTTTCTGCTCATGGTGTTTCGCCAGAGATACGCAAAGAGGCAACCGCGCGAAAACTTTTTGCCATCGATGCGACATGCCCGTTAGTTACTAAGGTTCACTTGGAAGCAATCAAATTCGCAAAAGCGGGTTACACGATTATTCTGATCGGTCACGAAGGGCATGATGAAGTGATCGGTACGATGGGAGAGGCTCCTGAGGCGATCATATTGGTCGAATCGACCGAAGATGTTGATCAATTGCAATTCCCGGTAGGGGGAATGTTAGCTTATCTCACACAGACTACCCTCAGCGTGGATGATGCTAATCGAATTATCAATCGATTAAAGGAACGTTTTCCATGGATCGAAGGGCCTGCTAAAGAAGATATCTGTTATGCCACGCAGAATCGGCAGGAAGCAGTTCGTTTACTGGCTGAGCAAGCGGATATTGTCTTGGTGCTGGGTAGCCAGAACAGTAGCAACAGTCAACGCTTGCGAGAGTTGGCCGCCGAGCAAGGTAAGCCAGCCTATTTAATCGATGGCCCAGAGGATATTCGGCCGGAATGGTTCGTAGGGGACGAAAAGGTGTTGATTACAGCCGGCGCTAGTGCACCCGAAAATGTCGTACAAACCGCTATCGATTATTTGGTATCTAAATACAACGCTACTATGGATGA
>JAUMAI010000162.1:0-3571 GCA_032116775.1 Pirellula sp.
CCTACGTGCGATTATACTTACACGTTTACTTCTCTTTTTTACGTCTACCTCTACTTGTACGTCTACTTCTTCTGTGTGTATACGTATACTTGTTTATGTACACGTATACTTTTTTCATTTGTTTTTGACACTGTGATTCCCAGAGACGTGGCGATCGCGGAAGCACCGAGCCATGGATTGAGCGTGTTGGATTACGCACCACGCTCCAGGGGAACAAGAGCTTATATCGAACTGTGCATGGAGGTATTGGAACGTGACTAAAGATCGACGACTTGGCAAAGGGTTAGCGGCCCTGCTCGGGACTCCGCTCGAAGAAATGCAACCCATCAATAGCTTGCCGCAGAATCAAGGGCAACTATCAGAAGATTCCCTCGAAGCTACAACAACAATGGCAGGTCGAAATGAGGCTCGCCTCAATTCGGTCGCTCCTTCTTTGCAGACAACCGCTTCGAAAAAAGTGGCGGAGTCTGCTGGTACTGGATCAGGTACTTCGTTGGAACTAGCCGTCGACGAAATTGAAAATAACCCTTTTCAGCCTCGAAGGCAGTTTAACGAAGAGGAGATTGCTGCCCTAGCAGAAAGTTTAAAAGAGCATCAGCAACTGCAGCCCATCTTAGTTCGTAAAGTCGCCGGACGATATCAGTTGATTTCGGGTGAAAGGCGGTTGCGAGCGGCGATACGAGCCGGTTTAAAAACCGTTCGAGCCGAAGTTCGAGAGGCAGACGATCGCCTGGTAGCCGAACTGGCAATCGTTGAAAACTTGCAGCGCAAGGATTTGAATCCAATTGAGAAGGCAATGTCATTTCGTCGCTACCTCGACGAGCATCGCTGCTCCCAAGAGGAGTTGGCAAAACGCCTGAAAATTGATCGCAGTACCATTGCGAACCTCATGCGTTTGCTGGAACTGCCAGAGGCGATTTTGGATGATGTTCAGGTGGACCGTCTCTCGGCCGGGCATGCACGCGCTTTGCTACCTTTAGGGGATGAATCACTTCAGTTGCGTTTTTGCAAGCAAATTCGAGAAGAGCAGTGGAGTGTGCGCGAAACGGAGCGCAGGGTTAGCGAATTTTTGGCTGCCGAGGATGGTGAAGAGGTTTTGGATCGCCCCGCAGCCGCCGTGTCACGGAAAAAGAATGTGTCACCTCAAATTGCATCCTTGGAACAAGAAATTCGGGCTGCTTTGGGTACCAAGGTCGAGATCAAGCAAAACAGCAGTGGTCGAGGACGAATTGTAGTGCAATTTAGTTCAGATGTCGAGTTTGAGCGATTGCGGGAATTGTTGCTTTCTACCGCTTCGGGGCCAAGACTGGCGAGAGTTGCTTAAAGAAGAATCTCGGTTCGTGATGAACCCCAATTGCCCTTTTTAGTCTTCTAGGATAAAGTCTTGTATTATCAAAACCCGACCTATCAATGGTCGGCTTTCGATACGGAGTGTAGCGCAGTCTGGCTAGCGCATCTGGTTTGGGACCAGAGGGTCGTAGGTTCGAATCCTATCACTCCGACTATCTTGAAAAAAAGCCCTTTGGCCAAAAGGTCAAAGGGCTTTTTTCGTTGTGCGTCAGGCATGACGCGGAGCGTCATTGACTGACGCTCGCAACTGGGGAGCGAAAGCGAACCAGGAAGTAGCTGGTCGGGTGCAAGTCCCGACGGAGGCCTTGATGACAGGAACTCCTAGCCGAACTGCAAAGGTGTCAGGGGCGACTCTGAATCTAAAGGAAGCAGCAGGCAAACTCCCGGTCCGAGGAACACGAACCGCATACGAGGCGACGGCTTGCTGGGCGAGAGTGCAATGAGACTCGAAGCCCGAGGTCATCCGGAGCAGACCGGCGTATATGCGGCGGATATGTGGGAGGAAAGTTACGCGTCTTACCCTGAGAGATCTGTGGCGATGCTGCCAAGCTAGACGCTTCGAGAGGAGCGTCGATGTCGCCGCAGAAGTCAGCCGAGGCCGTAGTAGTCGGTGCTTAGACCGGCGAAGGGCCGAACTAGTTTTAACCGTTTGGTGCAAAGTATTCGCGAAGTGAAGCAGACGCAGACATGACGGCTGAAAGGCCCGAGCCACGAACAAAAGTAAGCAGCGGAACTGCTGAGGGTACCTCGTGCGCGCGTCAAACACTTCCGGCATGCAATGACCACACCGAACATTCAGTCACTGTCACGATGGAGGAGGTGCTAAGCCGCAGCAACATGTTGCAGGCGCTCAATCGTGTTGTGGGTAACAAAGGAGCCGCAGGCGTAGATGGGATGACCGTCGATGAACTGTGGACCTACTGCCAACAACACTGGGAACGCCACCGGGAAGAACTGCTCAGCGGCACGTACCGTCCGAGCCCTGTGCGAAAGGTAGAAATACCCAAGCCTGGCGGCAAGGGGATGCGGATGCTGGGCATACCGACAGTGCTCGATCGCTTGATCCAGCAAGCTCTACTGCAAGTGCTCACGAGGCTCTACGATCCCATGTTCTCGGACTCCAGCTTCGGGTTTCGCCCCGGCCGGAGTACGCATCAGGCCTTGGATCGAGCTAAGGAACACATCGCATCTGGCCATCGCTGGGTCGTCGATATGGACTTGGAAAAGTTCTTTGATCGCGTCAATCACGACATCCTGATGAGTCGTCTTGCACGTCAGATCAAAGACAAGCGCATCCTAAAACTGATTCGCTTGTACTTGCAAGCTGGCATCATGGAAGGAGGCGTCGTGAGTCCACGCAGCGAGGGGACGCCGCAAGGCGGACCCTTATCACCGCTTCTGTCCAACGTCCTGCTCGACGAGCTCGACAAGGAACTGGAAAGCCGAGGTCACAAATTCGTTCGCTACGCCGATGACTGCAACATCTATGTTCGCAGTCGACGCGCCGGTGAGCGTGTACTTGATGGCGTCCAGCGTTTCTTGAGTGAGAAACTGCGATTGACGGTGAATCGAGCCAAGAGTGCGGTGGACCGTCCTTGGAACCGCAAGTTCCTTGGCTACACGTTCACGCACCATCACCAACCGAAGTTTAAGGTGTCCCCTGAATCGGTTAAACGGTTCAAAGATCGCCTACGCGAAGAACTTCGCAAAGCACGCGGTCGCAGTGTGCGTACGGTGCTTGCCAGGTTGCAGCCGGTCTTGATTGGTTGGGTGTCGTATTACCGCAAGAGCGAAGTGAAGAAGACGTTCGAGGACCTCGACCAGTGGCTACGTCGCAAACTGCGAGCCATCTACTGGCGGCAGTGGAAGCGTCCGGCCAAACGAGCCCGCGAACTCATTCGCCTTGGCATCGATCGCGCTCGCGCGTGGGTCAGTGTCAACAACGGTCATGGCCCTTGGTGGAATGCTGGCGCGAGCCACATGAACCAAGCCTTACCGACTCGCTCCTTTACGCAACTGGGGCTGATCAGCCTCGTCCAGCAGTGTCAGGACTTGAATCGTCCGTTAAACTAGAACCGCCGTATACGGAACCGTACGTACGGTGGTGTGGGAGGACGGCGGGAGCAATCCCGCCTCCTACCCGATAAACCCCTGGTTTTCCAAGGGTTTGCGACGATTCGGGCGTCGCGGTGCGAGTTTTAGTTTCGAGGAATTTGCTCTC
>JAUMAI010000163.1:0-11936 GCA_032116775.1 Pirellula sp.
GACAAATGCCACTGGAGCTTAGAGATTTCGATGTTGACGAGTATGGTCGACGTGAGGGGCTATGGACCCTGAACTTTGGGCCTCAGCATCCGGCTACACACACAACCCTGCGATTGTTGCTCACGCTCGATGGCGAAGAAGTTGTGGATGCTGAACCCGATATCGGTTTTTTGCATAGCGGCTTCGAAAAGCTTGCTGAGGCTCTCGACTACAATCAATACGTCACCATTGTAGATCGAATGAATTATATCTCACCGATGGCCAATGAAATCGCTTGGCACCACGCGGTAGAAGTGTTGCTCGGAATTGAATTGACACCGCGCTGCAAATATTTACGGACCATATTCGCTGAGTTGATGCGAATTCATGACCACCTGCTGTGCGTCGGAGCAAGTATTCTTGACTTGGGTGGCGTTTCGGCTTTCATGTACGCCTTCAATGAGCGTGAGAGGATTTACGAAATCTGTGAGCGGGTAACCGGCCAACGGTTTCACACCAGCTACACTCGAGTCGGTGGCTTGATGTTTGACATCACTGATGATGGCATCAGGATGATTCGCGAATTCGTCAACGGGTTTGACAAAGCCTATGAAGACATTGATCGCTTAGTGACCCGCAATCGAATTTTTATTGAGCGTACACGCGGAGTCGGTGTACTGAGCAAGGCTGAGGCCATTTCGGGAGGAGCGACTGGGCCTGTGGCTCGAGCTAGTGGCGTTGAACGAGACCTCAGAAGAGACGAACCCTATCTCGCATATGCCGATCTCGAATTCGATGTTATTTGCAGCCGCGATGGTGACTGCTACGCACGTTATCTGGTTCGCATGCTCGAACTTCGAGAGTCCATCAAGATTATTCGTCAGGCTCTTGAAAATCTTCCCGCGGGCGCAATCTTTTCACCTGGAATGGGTAAAGAAGCTCTGCCTGAAAAACGCGAGGTGTATCAGAGTATCGAAGGTTTGATCCATCATTTCGAACAGATCATGCCCAACAGGCAGATACCGAGTGAGCGAGGATCGATCTATGCCGCGACAGAGTCGCCCAACGGAGAACTCGGGTACTACCTCGTCAGCGATGGTTCATTCAAAGCCTATAGAGCTCGTACTCGACCACCTTCCTTAATTCACTTTGCTCTGTTCCCACAACTGATTCGTGGTTGCATGTTGAGCGATGTGGTAGCGGTCTTGGGAAGTCTCAACATCATTGCTGCGGAGCTCGATCGATGAGTGTGCTGTCAGAGGGTATTAAGCAAAAAATACGAGAGCAATTCTCGCGTTATCCCAACAAGCAAGCGGTTACACTTCCAGCCTTGCACTTGGTACAGCAAGAATTGAAATGCGTATCAACGGAAGCCGTGGAAGAGGTGGCTGAGTTGTTAGAGCTTGCGCCGGCGCAAATCTTTGACACGTTGTCCTTCTACGGTTTCTTCAGAGATGAAGACCGGCCTCTCGGCAAGAAAAGGGTGTGGGTATGTCGCAGTTTGCCCTGCATGTTGCGAGGCGGTGATCAGTTATTGGCTGAAGTTTGCGAGCGATTGCATTTATCGCCGGGCGATACCACCGCTAATGGCGAAGTAACGATTGAACTCGCCGAGTGCTTGGGAGCGTGTGATGGTGCTCACTGTATCCTGATCGACGATGAACTCAAATTAAATGTCACGGTAGACGACGTCTTGCGATTAGCAGGAGATAGCCATGAGTGAGTCATTTGAACCTGTTCTGCTGCGACGTGTTGGCAAGCCAAACAGTACCTCGATCGATACTTATCTGGCAGATGGCGGTTACAACGGCCTGAAAAAAGCAATGGCCATGCAGCCAGATGAAGTCACGCAGACTGTGATCAAGTCCAACTTGCGCGGTCGTGGTGGTGCGGGCTTTCACACTGGTTCTAAGTGGATGTTTCTTCCGAAGGGATACACTGGACCTATCTATCTCTGTATCAACGGTGACGAAAGCGAGCCAGGGACGTTTAACAATCGTATCATCATCGAAGAGGATCCACATCAGGTTTTAGAAGGGATCGTCATCGCTGGTTATGCAACCCGAGCAACGACTGCGTATTTCTATCTTCGATATGAATACGGCAGATGTTATCGAACGCTTCAGAAGGCGATCGATGAAATGTACGCTCGGAATTTACTGGGTAAAAACATTCTTGGTTCCGGTTACTCCCTCGATATCCACCTACATCGCGGTGCATGTGCCTACATTTGCGGTGAGGAAACAGGTCTGATCGAGAGCTTGGAGGGTAAACGTGCATGGCCGCGAATCAAGCCACCCTTCCCTGCGATTGAAGGTGCATTTCGCCGTCCGACGATTGTCAATAACGTCGAAACACTCGCTTGCGTTACCAATATTTTGGATCGCGGTCCTGATTGGTTCCAAACGATGGGTGTACCCAAAGATCCGAATAATCCGCGCGATGCTGGGAGTTATGGTCCGAAACTGTACTGCATTAGCGGGCATGTGAATAAGCCTGGATTGGTAGAGCTTCCTCTGGGGATTACTGCTCGTCAGCTGATCGATCAACATGCCGGTGGCGTTTGGAAAGGTAGAAATGCCAAAGCGGTTGTTCCTGGTGGAATAAGCATGGGCTTCTTATCCGCTAACGAACTCGATACGCCACTCGATTTCAATGGACCTGGACGAGCTGGCTGCCTTGGTTTGGGGACCGCTGCAGTCATCGTCATCGATGATCAAACGAGCATGGTCGATGTGCTCTACAACACCTGTCGTTTCTTCGCTCATGAGTCTTGCGGACAGTGCACACCTTGTCGCGAGGGAACTGCTTGGTCTGCCAAAATTCTGCACCGCATTCGGCAAGGTGAAGGAACGATGGAAGACCTGCAAAAGCTTGACGATATTTCGCGGACGATCGGCACGATTCCAGGCACCACTATCTGCGGCTTAGCCGATGGAGCAGCTTGGCCAATCAAGAACGCTCTGCAGAAATTTAGACCGGAATTTGAGGAATTTATTCGCTCAGGGCGTAAGTCGGAAATGCGTGAAGTCGCACTAGCGCACTGATCAATGAGCGTCGATCGATCCACTGCAGAAGCAGGTGATTGGTCGACAGGTAGAATTTTACTTCGAAAAGAGTAGCAGATTTGACTGGGAGCAAATTTGTGGGCAGCGTAAGAATCAACGATGTCGAAGTCGATGTCGATCCAAAATCCAATATCATTCAAGCTGCTCAGCAAGCGGGCGTAGAAATTCCATTCTACTGTTGGCATCACGATCTGAGTGTGGTGGCCAGTTGTCGTATGTGCTTGGTTGAGGTTGGTGAAAAGAAACCCGATGGCACCGTGAGCATGTTTCCGAAGCTAGTGCCTGCCTGTCAGACACCAGCGAAGCCGGGTACTGTCGTGGTCACCGACAGCGATAAGGTGAAAAAGTCGCGAGAGCAGACGCTCGAGTATCTGTTGCTAAACCACCCGCTCGATTGTTCGATCTGCGATCAAGCTGGCGAGTGTTATCTCCAAGACTACACCTACAAATTCGGTCGCGCTCATAGTCGACTCAATGAGCCAAAGGTGCAGCGATTAGATAAGTATCATATCGGTGATCAAATCGCGTTGTTCACCGATCGCTGTGTGATGTGCACCCGATGTGTTCGATTTACGCGTGAAATAAGTGGAACGGCTGAGCTACATGTCACCAACCGAGGAAGCGTCGAGGAAATCGATGTTTTTCCAGGGCACGAATGCAACAATAAACTAGCGGGTAACGTGGTCGATCTCTGCCCAGTCGGTGCGTTGTGCAGCAAGGATTTTCTTTATAAGAAACGCGTGTGGTGGCTGACTTCAGCCGACAGCGTTTGCAATGGTTGCAGCACAGGATGTAGCATCCATGTCGACCAGAGCGAAGAGAAAGTCTACCGGTTACGCCCGCGTGAAAATCCTCAAGCACAAGGATCTTTCATGTGCGATGAGGGACGTTTCGGTTGGAAGTATCTCAATGGTGAGCAGCGTCTTACAGCTCCCAGAAAAGGGAGATTGGCAAATGCCATCGCTGCAGAACCGAGTCATGATAGGAGTATCAAAGAAGAGGCTGCATTCTCGGATCCCTGGCCCGCTCTTCTCAAGGAATTGAATCAGGCTATTGAGAAGGCCGCTCAAGCTGAACCCAATCGCTTTGTGGCTATTCTTTCGCCATTCATGACCTGTGAAGAAGCCTATCTACTTGCAAGTCATTTGAAGTCGATACGAAAGGATATTCTGTTAGCGATGGGGCCTGTGCCGGTCAAGGGTGAAGATGATCTCTATCCTAAGGGGCCAAAAGGAGAGAATCCTGCTCCGGATAAGATCAAATTTACGATTCGGGCTGAGAAGTGCCCAAACAAAGCTGGTGTCGCGGCGATCCTGCAGCATTTCCAAGGCTCGGTGATCGACTGGAGCGAGATTCGCATGCGACTAGCTGCTAATCAAATCAACGCGGCTTATGTCGTCGGTGGGTATCCTGCCAATGGTTTCTCGGCGGATGAGATCAATCTGTTGGCGAATTTACAGTTGTTAATTGTGCAGGATATCCTGAGCACTGAACTTTCCGACCAAGCTGATTTCCTACTGGCGGCTGCCGGATTTGCAGAACGTGAAGGTACGGTAGTCAATTACGCTGGCCTAGCGCAACGCTTCCAAGCGGCAGTACGACCTCCCGGAGATGCTCGCAGCGACGGACGACTTCTTATGGAGTTAGCTGGTCGCAAAGGTCTATTCCATTCCGACACCTTACTGCATGAGATTGCAGAGAAGATTCCGGCGTTTGCGGAGTTAAAGCGATCGCCTGTCGGTGAATTAGGAGTGAAGGTGCTGTCATGATGTCTTGGGATTATCTTTGGCCGCTGTTGGTCGCGATGGGGATTGTGTTGGCTGTGGTACCCATTGCTGGTCTCTACATGACTTTTATTGAACGCAAATTGGCTGCGTTGATTCAGAATCGCGTTGGTCCAAACCGTGTAGGTCCCGCCGGTTTGCTGCAGGCAGTTGCCGACGGAATCAAAATCTTTCTTAAAGAACAGGTGGTGCCAGATCACGTCTTTAAGTCGATTTACTTTTTCGCTCCGACCATCGGTTTGATCTGCGCAATGTTGTCGATTGCCGTAGTTCCATTCGGTCCGACAGCAACCGATGAGCACGAAGGTTTTCGGGCAATCATCGCCCCTGGTGTCGATATCGGCTTGTTGTATTTACTTGCGGTGTCAGGCTTGTCCGCCTACGGAATCATTCTCGGTGGTTGGGCATCGAATAACAAATACAGTTTGTACGGTGCCATTCGCTCTTGTGCACAGTTTATTAGTTATGAAATCCCGCTGGGCCTATCGCTGATCGGCGTCATTGCGGCGGCTGGATCATTAAATATTGAAACGATTGTGGCGGCTCAAGGGCATGGCCTGATGAATTGGAATGTGTGGTGGCAACCGCTGGCAGCACTTATGTTTTTCACCGCTGCACTGGCGGAGACTAACCGCCTACCTTTTGACTTGCCCGAGTGCGAACAGGAACTCGTAGGTGGTTTTCACACTGAATATAGCGGTATCAAGTTCGTGCTCTTCTTCCTGGCAGAGTATACGCACGTGGTTACGGTGAGTTTCTTAACTGTCTTGCTATTTTTTGGTGGCTGGCATTTACCTGGTTTGACCGATGCAGTGGACAGCAGTTGGTCGGGCTACGCTCTACGCTGGTGCGTGCTACTCGTCAAGGTTGCCATGGTCATTGGTTTGATCATCCAACTCCGCTGGACTTTGCCGAGATTTCGTTTTGATCAATTGATGGGTGTTGCCTGGAAAGGGCTGATTCCTCTCGGCATGTTGAATCTCATGGGATTGGTGGTTGTGCTTACCCTGGATCTCGCCAAGTGGTGGCTGGCTGTGTACTCGTTGGTAATCTTGTTGGGAGTGGGGTTGGCAAGCGTCTCACGTGCCAGCCGATCGGTGCCTGCCGCGAGAAAACGTCCAAGACCATTATCGGATTTGCAACCTAGTGCCGCAGAAGGAGGCATCAAATGAGTGAAGATACCAGTACGCCAAAGAAAAAGGTTACCTGGGCTGAACCACCACAGATGACCTTGATGGAATCGCTCTACCTACCAGCAATTGCCGCAGGTATTGGTACGACGGTCAAGCGGATGTTCAGCAAGAATGAAACTCGGCAGTATCCAGAAGTCGAGCCCGAGATTCCGCCCAATTATCGCGGTGTCCATCGTCTGAACCGTGATGACCAGGGACGCGTTAAGTGCGTCGCTTGCTTCCTTTGCCAGACCGTTTGCCCAGCAAAATGTATTACTATCGAGGCTACTGCCACTGACAAAACAGATCCGAAATGGGCAGATCGCGACAAATATCCTGCAACCTTTGAAATCGATGAGTTGCGTTGTATTTATTGCGGAATGTGCGAGCAGGCCTGTCCTGTCGATGCGATCGAGTTAACCAGCGTTTACGATCTCACCGGGTTAAGCCGGGAAGAGATGGTCTTTGATAAAGAAAAACTGCTTGATGTTTTCGACCAGACCAGTCAGACCGGTAAAGATCCGGTACGTACGAAGCGAGGTGTTCTCGGACCTGCCTCAGAGATTTTGCAACAGACCGATGAAAAGAAAGTTTGATTCAATCACAACATTTTATGGTCTGATGCACCACGTTTGCCTCTGACAATATATAGGTGATCACTTTGATGTTTCCTTTACTGTTAGCCCAATTTTATGAGAGAACCGTGGAGATCGCTCCCTGGCAAATTGCGATCTTGGCCCTCGGAATCGTTGGCTTGTTTTTAATACGAACTGCGTTTGGCCAAAACAAACCATCCAACTTGATGACGGTCGGTGGCTTTATCGCTTTGCTCACCGCGTTCGGTATCAATGTAGCTTATTTGCCTTGGGGCATTGAGCAGAGTTTGCTCGTGACCTTCGGATGGTTAGGCGTTACGGCGTCCATCGCGTTTGTTTCATTTAGGACTCCTGTCTATGCTGCATTGAGTTTCACTGCAGTTGTTTTAGTGGCCTGTGGTGTTTATGTACTCAACACCTCTCCATTTCTCGCCGCCTCAACGATGATCGTATACGCAGGGGCAACGATCATTATCTTCCTCTTTGTCTTGATGTTTGCCCAACGCAGCAAACTACAGACTTATGACCTGACCATAAGTCTCCCCAGGTTGAGCATCGTGGCTGGGGCAGCGGTTTTGTTCGCACTCTTGTACGCAATTAATGAAATTGCCGTCTTAGAGCCACAACCGCAAGTTGAACAAAAGGTAGCAACACTCGGCAAAGTAATGTTTACCGACTATCTCTGGAGTATCGAGATTGCGGGAGTGTTGCTGTTAATAGCAGCTATCGCTGCCATTTTGATCGCTCAAGACAACGACCCCGATAATTCTCTGGAAACAGATATCGGTAAGTCAACTGCCACCACCTGGGACGGAGTATCGCCATGACTCCTTTGATACAACAGACATTGATGATCGGAGCGGTGCTCTTCGTTTTTGGATTGATCGGCTTTCTTTCACGTAGAAACCTAATTCTCATCTTTCTCTCCGTGGAATTGATGCTCGCGGGTGTTGCAACAAACTTTATTGCGTTTGGTGCTCATCATGGGATCCCACATGGTCAGTTATTCGCGATCCTTATTCTCACGGTTGCGTCATGTGAGGCTGCTATCGCGTTAGCCTTAGTTGTGGCTCTGTACAGACGCAAGTCGACGCTTGATGTTCAGGTCTGGAGTGGATTGAGGGAAACGCCGGTGGAAAGATCGGGCACAGTGATAGCCAAGGAAGTTGCTGGCGAAAATGAATATCCGGTACTGACGCCGGCGGGAATAGATCCGCTGACATCCAAGATACCTGCAGAATTCGACGCGGATGTTTCATCGCCGAAACCATAAATGGAACGAATTGAAATGTTGAATGCGATTTGGTTAATACCTCTTGCACCGCTCGGCGGACTACTCGTTTGCCTGAGCCTGATTATGGCAGGTCGGCGTAAAGAGTTGGCTCACATACCAGCGATTGTTGGGCTAGCAACAGCAGCTACGGTGGCAGTAGTCACCTATTTGGAAAGTAGCGGCGGTGAGTTCGTTCGACTTACGCAAGCTTACACGTGGCTACAGGTTGGGCATTTCAATGTGCCGGTATCGTTGCGATTAGATGGCTTGAGCTTGACGCACGTTAATGTGGTCACCTTCATTTCGCTAATGGTCGCGATTTATTCCAGTGGATACATGAAGGGTGATCCAGGCTACGCGAGATACTTCGCCGTGATCAGCGCATTCGTTTTCTGTATGAGCATGCTGGTGCTCGTCGGCAATCTCCTCTTGCTCTATGCATTTTGGGAAGGCGTCGGTTTGTGCAGTTATCTATTGATTGGATATTGGTACCAAAAGCCCTCCGCTGCTAAGGCTGCCATGAAAGCTTTTCTTGTTAACCGCTTAGCAGATTGCGGTTTTTTGGCGGGCGTGATCGCCCTGTGGTATGGCGTCGGGCTTGTTTTGGAAGACTCCGGTAACACCTTGGCCCGCCTAGACTACGATGTCATTTTTAATGCTGTACCGTTACTTGCCGAGAGACATCCTGATCTGCTGGGTTGGATTGGGGTTTTCATCTTAATTGGAGCGATTGGTAAGTCGGCTCAGTTTCCATTTCATGTGTGGTTGCCAGATGCGATGGAAGGCCCAACGCCTGTCAGCGCCTTGATCCACGCGGCTACGATGGTGACGGCAGGTATTTATCTCTTGGCTCGCATGTCTCCGTTGTTGCATGAAGCTCCGACGGCTTTGCTGATGGCTGGATGGCTCGGAGCTACGACCGCATTGCTCGGTGGAGTGATCGCTTTGTTCCAGACGGATCTCAAGCGTGTCTTGGCCTACTCGACCATCAGTCAACTTGGATACATGTTTTTGGCATTCGGTTCTGGACTCGGTGAAGCGACTCTAGGTTTGGCTGTTGTGGCTGCTATGTTCCATTTGATTACCCACGCCTTTTTCAAAGCGCAGTTGTTTTTGGCAGCTGGTAATGTGATGCACGCGATGGGGGATGTTATCGACATGCGACTATTTGGAGGGTTGCATAAGGCACTTCCTAGAACGCATATTCTCTTCTTGCTCGGATCGCTCGCTTTGGTTGGTTTGCCGCCGCTGTCAGGTTTTTGGAGCAAAGAGAGTATCCTTGGCCTACTTCTTTCTCAAATCAATGATCCGCAATACGGTGAGACATTTTTGTTGTGGTTCGTGTTAGGTTTGATTACCGCATTTTTAACGGCGGTTTACACCAGTAAGGCTTACTACAAGACGTTCTGGGGACGTGAACATTGGCCAGCAGAAGCTGGCGATCATCCTCACGAAGCGTCGGCCATTATGTTGGCTCCTATGGCAATCTTGGCGGTTGGAACGGTTTCTGCCGGTTTTATTATTTTCTTCTTCGATACTCTCGCAAACTTCATCTTGCCGATGCCATTTTTGGAGATTCCCCATGAGCATCACCATGAGAATGTGATTCTCGTGTTGCTCTCTGTAGGTATCGCATTAGCCGGAATCGCATTGGGACGTTGGTGGGGACTTCGTAGGACGGAAGAATCCGCTGTTGCCTCGCGTAATTCCTTCGCGAATATTGCCGGAAATCGGTTTTATTTGGATGAACTTTTTCAGAAGCTTCTCGTAGCACCGACGCTTTATTTGGCGTCTTGGATCGCTAGCTTTGATCTTCTTGTGATTGACAATCTAACAAAGTTCATTGCGTCTCTGCCTGAATCCATCGGAGCTCAACTCCGACGTTGGCAAAGTGGCCAAGTCTCGCGTTATGCGGCTGGGATGGTCCTAGGGATCATCGCGCTGCTAGCCATCGTCTACTTGCGGAGCTAAGGTAAATAACATGGTATCCTTGTTACCTCTATTGTTGATTTTGTTACCTCTGCTATCCGGACTAGTGCTGCTCTGTTGCCAGAAGTGCTTCGATGATCAATTCGGCAAGGCCATTGCACTGTGGACTTCTGGAATTGTTGGTGCGCTGGCTGTTTGGTTGTGGTGCGCAGTTGATCGAGCCATGTCAGTCGCTTCGCTTGAGGTTGCTCTAGCTCCGATCAACACAACAGTGTTGTATGCACCTGAATTTCTAACGCTCGTCGCTCCGGGTGGATTGACCTTACAATTTGCACTCGGCGCAGATGCAATTGGTTCAGCCATGGTGTTGCTAACCGCGTTGGTGAGTTGGGCGTCTCTTTCGGTTGCCACACAACACATCGATAAACGATTTAAATCCTATGCGGGTTGGCTGATGTTGGCGGAAGCGGGGTTGTTGCTCGTTTTCCTAGCGCAAGACATCTTCTTGTTCTATTTCGGTTTTGAACTCGCCTTATTTCCATTGCTGGTGTTGATTGCAGGATGGGGTGATGATGATTCCGGGAGAATAGCTAAACGCTTCGTGCTTTTTACGTTAGCTGGTAGTATTCCCATGGTTCTAGCTCTTCTTGGAATTGTTGGGTTGTACTCTACCCCCACGGGCGCTGTGACGTTGTTTTCTGATCTCTCGAAATTGGCCGCCACATCGAATTCGACTTTGGAGCAGCAACAATGGATTTTTGCACTTTTGCTGCTCGGTTTAGGGATCAAGATGGCGCTGATTCCTTTGCATACTTGGCTTCCGGATACTTACCGCGCTGCCGCTCCTACCACTACGGCTCTTTTGGCTGCCGTGGTATTAAAGATGGGATTATTCGGATTTTTTAGATTGGCGATTCCGATGTTGCCAGCGGCCACAGAAGCTTATGGGCCGACGATACTCGGAACGATGGGCGTCTTTGCGATTCTCTATGGTGGATTGAGTGCTCTAGCGCAGCGTGATTTGCGACTTCTTTTGGCGTATAGCAGTTTGAGTCACGTCGGATTTATAACCTTGGGCATGTTTTCACTAACGCCCGAGGGAGTTGCTGGAGCTGCTTTGCAGATGTTCAATCACGGCATCACAACGGCCGCCATGTTCTTGCTGGCTGGATGTTTTATCTATCGTCGTGGGACAGCCAATATCCAGAACATAGGTAGTGGACTGGCAGCCGTTTATCCTCGTATGGCGATCTTGACCGTATTTTTTCTGATGGCAGGCGCTGGAATGCCCGGGGCCAGTAACTTCGTCGGCGAATTATTGGCGCTGAGTGGAATGATGGTGAAACATCCAAGCTTAGTGGGTGTGGCAATTATTGGTGTTTTGCTGGGAGCTTGGTACTCACTGAAGCTCGCGAAGGATATTTTGTTTGGTAAAGCGCAGGTCGGCAGTCAACGCCGCGTACGACAATTTGATTTGTCGCTTGCGGAATGGCTACCTCTAGCGGCAATGGCCGTATTGTCGTTGTACATCGGATTGTGGCCCCAGGGTGCTCTAGCACCTCTTCAAAATGATACAAATCGGCTGACACAACGCTTTGAAAATAATGATGCATCGGTTGCGGTGAACTCCATTCGCTCGACAGAACAAGCAACCGCAACTGCGCTGAAATCCGCTACTAAGATGGAGTTACCTCACTGATGTATTCCGAACTTGCTCAGAATTTTTTCGCAGTTGCACCAGCGGTGTTTCTATTTGGTGTTGCCTGTATCTATCTGCTGGTTGGCATGTTTCAGGATGATTCAACTCCAGCAGGCGCGAGATATGTAAACGGCTGGGGTCTAGCCTCTATCACAATCCTAGCGACTACTTGGATTGCAGTTGCAAAGTTCGGTTTGCAGCCTTCCGGCATTACGACCAAGCTATTTCAGTCCGATGCCGCAGCGCTTCACGGAACTCATTTGACCTTGTTGGCGGGTGTGTTGATCTCGGCGTTTAGTCTTACCTTTACGCCGCGACGATTTTCGTATGAGTTTCATGCTTCTATGTTTATCTTGTTGTCTGGCTCGATTTTTCTGGCAGCCGCAGCAGACCTCACCACGCTTTATTTAGCGATAGAGATGGTCAGCCTACCTAC
>JAUMAI010000164.1:0-4471 GCA_032116775.1 Pirellula sp.
TATGGAAAATGCGGCTTCGTGCGGTACCTTGCGGCTTAGTTCATCAGCGGAGGACAAGGGATTCGAACAACCTGCAAAAACGCAGGGGAAATGGATTTTTTTGGTGAGGCGGCGCACAAAGCGGCGCACGGCGAGATACTGCCCAATCATCAGGCACCCTTAAACGAGCTGATTTCCTTGTGGCCCAATCTGTCTTTGGCGACCCAGAACCGCATTTACGAAATCGCCATGACTGAGGCCGCTGGCATCGTGCCAAACGCATCCGGTAAGCGAGGTGGCAAATGAGCAAGCCAACCAAAGCCAAAGCATACAACGATGCATCAGTGGCTCTCGAACGAAGCCGGCGGGCGGTCGAAACGTTGATCGCTGGAACAGAGCCAAGCGACTACTACACATTTGGCCACCTGGGGCCAATCCTTGCGGAGCTGCGAACCGCTCAATCAGTCATCGAAGAACTGAGTCGCCACCAACGATACAACACCAACGGAGGCAAGTTTTGACGAACCGCAAAAAGCAACATGCCAAACGAAAGACGCAATCCAAGTGTGCCAGATGCTATTGTCCTCTTTACTGGTCATTGAACGATGTCCAACCCTCTCCGAATCCGATCGGAATCGAATCGTTCGAATCGTCGGAGGTGCTGAATGAATCTCAACGTCCTTCACGAATGCCTAGAAGCCCTCCAGCGGGCGAAGAACGAGCTATTGCGCATCGAGCCGACCGAAACCATACTCGCCGACTTGGACGCGGCATACGCGAACCTAACGCGGTCAGAGAAGGCAATCCGAAGTTTGCTTAGGCCGACCAGCCAAGAAACATTCGCCCGATAGGCCATCGGTCGTGTGCGGTCCCGTCGTGGGATCGAATGACTTTGCAACGGGATTGAAGAACAGGAATGATGAAACGAAAAACTCTCTGTCCGAGGCCAGCATTCTCAAACGATGCGAAATTACCTGCGGGGAATTGGTGACGGCGAGTGTCTCTAGAGAAGACAATGTGTCAGTTGCCTGGGAAACGAACCATACCCTGCCACCCCTGCGACTGGAATCCCACGTTTATACGTCCCGAAACGGACGAGCAAAAGAATTGCGGTGGCGGGGCTATACTCTGAGGATGAATGCATGAGGATCAAAGGAAGTCGGAACACGCTAATACGAGTCAATTACGACACGATAGGTTTTATGGCGGGGTTAGCTGGCGACACCGCCAAGCAGTACGCCCACCGTGGCGAATATGACCCACGGAACCTGGAGAACGTCCTTCGGTGGGTCAACGGTCGACGGGCTGCGAAGGGGCTGCCCATGATCGGATTGCCCTCTGTGAACGCTACCGATGCCGAGAATTGTTCTGACGGCAGCACAAACATGAGTCCTGCGCCTGCACCGCCTCCGCTGGATTTGTCGGGTGGTTACGATCCGCTGCTCGGGGGTTATCGCTCCGATGGGGGAATGGGCGGTATTGCGTCTCGGAGGTAAACGTGGCGAGATACCTGCGGTAGTCGATGCTTGGGGGACGTGGCGGAAGGTGGAGCAAGGTTGGAACAGCGTCCATATTCCGCATGCCGCGCATTGCCGACTCGGGTCAATAAACGGAAGCATGGCCCCATGCAACATCGAGCAAAGCGGAGGTGGGTCTATCTGCTGATACCATGTCAGTTTCCTATGCCACCACCTGCGACGCCAGTGCCAATGCATCTCGTCAGGCTGAGATAGCTTGGTGCCAGGCGAACCGCCTTCAATGTGTCCGTGAGACGTCAGATCGTGTCGTGGTCGATCTGTCTCGCGCTCTGTCACCAGCACCTTCTTACGCTGCTCTCGGATGGCTTGAAACGAGCATAAAGACGTACGCGAAGTTCGTTGACGGCTGCAAAGGCGACCGCGAGCCAGGACGGCGAGCAGGCTGAGATCCGTCGCGAGCAGCAATCGATCGAGGAGGTTCGTAGGCTTTTAGCGTCGATGTTGGAGGGTTAAAGCGGTTTTGCCCTGTGTTTTCATTGGTCAATTCTGTGACACGATGTCACAAAATTGCCGACGGTGCTTGTCACGACCGCTTTGAGTGAGATCACGCGAGATAGCGGATGACGTGCGTAAGCTGCTGGCCTGCGGTGTTGGAGGCTAATAGAGGGCTGGCTAAGTGGTGACATCGTGTCACCAACTCAGTTTCGCAGGGTTTTGCGTTGTTTTGGTGCTTGCGAGCGTGTTTGTGCGGACAGTCGAGGGCTGTGAGCGTGCGATGGTGAGCGATCCGAGCGTGGTTTTGTGACCGATTGACGAGCCAGCCGGGATTTGATCCAGACCAATGCCACCCCGTCGCGAGCCGTACGACGTTAATGTCCCACCCGCAACGTTTTTCAATTGCGTCATCGGGTCCAAGCAGACATGGTGTCAGTGGCTGGGTGGAAACGTTACCAGTGGCGTCTGTTATATGTTGGCGCTTTTTTGACTGATCGAAAAGTGGCAACGTTGCCACTAGCGGATCAAAACTGCGAGGCATATGGTAGTAGGTAGTAGTGGCTGTGGACGCTGCTGTCCGTGATGAACACGTTAAAATTGGCAGTCAAATGCAGAAAGAATGGTGATCGATGAAAATTGGGGATGTATTAGACGGTCGTTTTCGAATTGATGATTTGTGTTCCAATGAAGGTGGCATGGGAACAATTTACCATGTTACCGATCTGGATTCCAAAGGCAGTTCAATGCCTTTAGTTGCGAAAATCTGCAAGCATACTGACCCACAGATACGAACGCGGTTCAAACGCGAGGTTCGATTGCTAAGTAATTTCGAGGGCAATAGCAGGGTTGTCCAGATGACCCACTTCAACATCAAGTGTAGTCCACCATATTTTGTGATGAAGTTTTATTCGGAAGGAGATTTGGAATCCAATCGATCAAAGTTTGAAACGAGGCCTGACCGGATGGAGAAAGTCTTTTTGCAGATGATTGATTGCGTAAATGAATTGCATATAAAAGGAATCTTCCACAGGGACCTGAAGCCGCAAAACTTCCTTTTTGAACGCGGGAAGATTGCAGTTTCGGATATGGGCCTAAGCGTAGAAGCAGTCTCCCCTACAAGAATCACTTCCATGAACGCCTCTGGCGGAACGTTGGGCTACTCACCCCCTGAAGCATTCGGCAACTTTAGGAACCCGGATGCTGCATTTGATATCTTCATGCTTGGAAAGTCATTTTACTATTTGGCTACTGGGAGGGACCCACAGTTCATGTCAAACGGGTCCATTTCACCTGGGCTATACAATCTAATACAAAGGGCATGCAAACTTGAAAAACGACATCGGTTTCAAAGTCTTGCGGAACTGAAGCAAGCAATGGTTGCTGTATTCGACATTATTTTAGATCGAGTCGAGGGGCTTCACGACGCAAAAAATCGTCTCCTTGTAATCCTTGCTCAACTCACAAATGAAAAGGTATACGACGCTGATGAAGTCAATGAGTTTTTGGAGGCGTTACTCACTCTGAAAGCAGACGATCAAGATATCGTTTGCCAACTTTTGAAGCCCGAATTCTTTTCGGTGATTGCGCAGGATTCGTTTGATTCAAAACGAGGCGCATTTCTAGTCGCTTGGGGCCAAATGGTGCGAAACGGGAATTATGGATGGCCTTTTGCCGAAAACATTGCTGATTGCGCAAAATCAATTTTTAAATCTGGAAATCCGACGCCCGAAGAAAAAGCGCTTGTTCTAGAGTTGGCAATACATGCGGCCCAAACCAAATCTAGATTCGCAGCAATGAACACAATCACGGAATTGATATCATCAGTGAAAGAGAGGGAGTTGGCTGAGCACGTGAATGGCGTAATCTTGAACTGTGCAGACACTTTCGTTTCTGAAATTGAGCCGAGTAATTGCAGTCACGATATAGTTGCCAGAGCAATTAAAACGCTTAAGGAGGCAGAAAATGAAGACGAATGATTTATTGCCGTGAGCAGATCTATCGAAGAGGTGCAGCGTTGCCTGAATTCGCGAAGAATGGCGGTGTGATGTTCAAACCGTGTAGGGTTTGTTAGGCTACTGCTCTGGCGAAATTCGCCCCCAATGTACCGAGGCTAAGACCATGACCAAATTGTCCGAATACATGCACACATCAGAGGCGGCTGAGTACGTCGGCGTCCACCACAACACGATTCGCAAATGGGCTACTCGTGGCGACATCCCGATGCATCGCAATCCGGTGAACGGCTATCGACTGTTCAGGCGAACGGACTTGGACAAGCTACTCAAGAAGGTGGCCAAGCCAGTGAAGCTAATTGCAAACCGGAATCCCCGTTAGAGGCAGTGAAACAATGCTTAAACTCGAAGAACTCAAATCTGGACTTCCGCTTGTCGGACTGGAGCCTGCTTCAGTTGCGACCGTCGCTGCTGTCGTGCCCATCGGTGAAGGCGCATTGCTGGTCTTCTATTGCACGCCGGATGGCACAACGAAAGAGCGACTACCTGGTCGCGATGACGAAGCCA
>JAUMAI010000165.1:0-9775 GCA_032116775.1 Pirellula sp.
ACTCAACTCCGCCTCGCAATCTCGCTCGCGGTGGCGCTTAACTCCTCTCGCCAAAGAGCTCTGCGCTAAAGCTCTTCGAGAATAGGGAGAGACCAACTCTCTGAGGAAGCTTTCTCTCTAAGTGCTCCCCTCGCCCACGGCGTTTTTGCGCAGCAAAAATCGACAGGGGGTGAGGGGGAAACAGCTCCGCCTCGCAATCTCGCTCTCGGTGGCGTTTAACCCCTCTCGCCAAAGAGCTCTGCGCTAAAACTCTCCGAGAAGAGCGAGAGACCAATTCTCTGAGAGCGCTTTCCCTATAAGTTTTCGCTCTATGATTCACGAAACTCGAGGCTTTGAACTCAGCCACTTCACCGATGAACTTGGTGGATTTCCGGCTGTCTGCAGATAAAAGTGCCGCGAGCCGTGGGTTACATCTCAAACCGAGAAAGGCTTTTTTCAGGAAAAACCAGAAATAACCCCCATAGAGAAGTAACCCAACTTTGACATTAAATCTTAATTTCCTGTAAACTCCCGTAAGACAACACCAAACGGCGGCAAAAGTTTCGCTAATTCCACCCCGTTTTGGACTTATTTTTATTTCTTTTCTGGTTTGTTAGGCCCACACGGCCTGAGTGGGAGTTTGTTCTATGCGTCTCATTCTTTGCTTCTCTCGCAAAAGAACCCGCCATGGTTTCACACTAGTTGAGTTACTGGTGGTTATTGCGATCATCGGCATCCTAGTAGGCTTGTTGCTTCCAGCCGTACAGGCGGCTCGCGAAGCTGCCCGCCGCATGCAGTGTTCGAACAACCTGAAACAGTTGGGACTAGCGACTGCCAACTACGAGTCGGCATTCAAGGTTTATCCACCGGGCCGCATGGGCTGCGATGGTATTAACAATTGGCCCTGCACAAACGACCCGAACTTTCGCCGAGTGGGAACGAGCGCTTTCGTGATGCTGCTTCCGTACCTAGAGCAGTCTACGCTTTACAACCGCATGGACTTCAACAACGGTTTATATAGCTCACAGTTTGGGATGAATGCAGCCAACCGAGCGGCCGTAGGAAACCGACCACCCTTTATCGTCTGCCCCTCGGATACGGCGCTTCCGACAATCGATCTTGGCACTTACAAAGTGGCTACCGGTAGCTACGCGATGATGTCCGGAACACGCGGGGCCAATGAAGGCATCGGAGCCAACTTAAAGATCAATAACACCGGCATCTTTATGTACAAGCGAACTTTCAAAGTCCGCGATGTGTTTGACGGTACTGCCTACATGCTAACCTTCGGCGAAGTTAGAGATGGGCATTTGCCTGAGGTTCGAAATATTTGGACCAATGGTAGCCGTCACGAATCACTGAACTCATCTCGCAATCCACCGAATACTCCTCCAGGTGCAGGTATCTGGACCTCTCCATATGGTGTTCAGCTCAACGGAGCATTCCATAGTCGCCATACTGGAGGCGTTATGTTTGCTTTTCTCGATGGTCACATTAGCTTCATCAACGATAACATCAACCTGAGTACCTATCGAGCCTTATCGACTCGTGAAGGTAAAGAAGTCATTCGCGAGTTTGAGCAATAGTTCAGCATTGATCATCCGACGGGATGGTTGTAATCCGAGCGAGCAGGCCCACATTGCCTGCTCGCCTTTTTATTTTGCTGATGGCGCCTCACGAGTCTCCCTGATCTAGTATGTGCAATTCTGAAAGACTAATCATGAACATCGTATACCGCTCTGTGCTTTTCCTATCTATCGCCGCCGCGGCTCTCATCACCACTGGATGCAACCGTGGCCCGAAACTGGTCAAAGTCTCTGGTCGTGTGTTAATTGACGGCAAACCTTTAGAAAAAGGCTTTGTGCAAGTCATTCCGAAGGATCAAAGAGCCGCTACTGGCCAAATCGACAAAGAAGGGCGATACACGCTGACCACTTTCGAAGCTGGTGATGGTTGCGTGTTAGGAACTCATGAGGTCACTGTTCTGGCTAATGAAAGTCGTGGCCCCACGGCACTACATTGGTTTGCCCCTAAAAAATATTCTGAGCCAAACACCTCTGGACTGACTCTCGAAATCAAAGAAGAAACCGATTCTGCAGACATTAATCTGACCTGGGATGGCGGAAAACCCTTCACTGAAAAGTTCGAAGATGAAGGTCTTCAACCTCCCGCTGGTGAAGGTAATTAATCGTTCGCGGGTAGAACGACATTGTGCTATCTACTGTGGAACCGTCATCTGTGTACCAGTCTGACGGTTCACAACTTACTTCTTCAAGACGCCCCGACCGCATTCACAACACGAAGCACTCGAAGCGGGAAAGAGCCCATCTCTGCAGCCGTGCGTGAAATCTGTGAGTTCCTTGCGTTTCCCAGCTAGACTCCGCCGAGCATTACCTGCTGCAGTGAAGTAGCTCACGCTTTTCCAAGAACTCAAAAAGGCCCCATTCTCGCCCCGAACCTCAAAAACCACCCCTTACGAGCACCACCAAGGGGTGGTCTGCATGGAACATCTGGGCAAGGAATTTTAATTCCGCTGGCCAAAACAACGGCGCATGGCGTACACTGTCGTATTGGTGGCGAAAGATTTGCCTACCTCAGGCCCTATGCCGGATATGCGCAAATTTTCGCCTTATCACAACGTATTGCTGGGGGGTTTCCCATGACTTACCTGTCCCGAAAATGGTTCGGTATCCTCGCGATCTGGATGATATCTGCCTCTTCAATACTCACGCCTGTACACGCATCCTGCCCGTTCTGCGCCGCTGTTTCTCAAACCTTGCGACAAGAAATTGAAGCGATGGACGGAGCAGCCTTCGGAACATTAGTAGAAGCAGATCCGAAAAATCCAACCGAAGAGGGTATTGGACGGTTTCGTATTAGCGAAGTGATTAAAGGAACCGACTTGTTGAAAGTTGGCCAGGTAGTTGAAGCTCCCTACTTCGGTAAAACCGGCGCGGAAACAACTTTCCTGCTGCTCGGTGTTGATCCCCCTGAACTAATGTGGTCTTCACCCTTACCGGTAACAGAACGAGCTCAAGATTACGTCCGCAAAGTCATGGCCCTTCCTGCCGATATGACTGAGCGTTTGACCTTTTTTATGAAGCACTTCGAGGATTCTGATTCGTTATTGGCTCGCGACTCGTACGACGAATTCGCCAACGCTTCATATGACGAAGTGAAAAAGCTTAAGCCCATCATGAATCGAGAACAGTTATTGAACTGGATTCGAGACACCAATCTTTCTCCGGATCGCAAACGCCTTTACTTAACACTCCTTGGGGTTTGTGGAACAAAAGATGACACCAAACTTCTCGAAGAGATGATGAAGAGCCCCGATGCGGCCCAACGCACCGGCATGGATGCGATGATTGGGTGTTATCTAACTCTGCAGGGGGCTGAAGGGCTCCCTTTGGTCGAGGAACTCTTCCTGAAAAATAAGAAGTGCGAATTCGCCGATGTTTATGCGGCGATCATGGCCTTACGTTTCCATGGCACTGAGGGTGGAATTATCGATCGAAGCCGTGTCGTGCAATCGATGCACTTCGTTTTAGACCGCCCTGAACTGGCTGATTTGGTGATCCCCGACTTGGCACGCTGGGAAGATTGGTCGCAAGTAGATCGTTTAGTTGAGCTCTTCAAAACCTCAGACGAAAACACCAGTTGGGTTCGTGTTCCAGTCATCAATTACCTTCGCAGTTGCCCTCTCCCTGTTGCTAAAGAGAAACTGGCCGAGCTTGAAAAACTGGATCCGGTTGCTGCCAAACGCGCTGCTACCTTCTTCCCCAGTCCAGCCGCATCAAGCACCCCAGCCAAAACCGATTCGTCGTCCCTACAACCGCGAAAAACATCCCTCACGCTAGAGCCTGCCACTTATGCCCTAGCCCAAAATAACATCAGCGATAGCGTTCGCCGTTTTACACCTGAACAACTTGCGGCTCGAACAGGTCGTTACCAAAAAACTACAGTAACCTCGAATCTGAACCCCTGGACGGCTTATAGCGTAACGGCCATGGCTGGTACCACCTTGTGGCTGGTTATGTGGTTAACCATTTCGGGATTTAAACCGAAACGAAACAAGGGCACGCTTTAAATAGTCGAGCATCATTCCAATGTCTGTAGCTACTATTCCCGATAACTCGAATGCTACGAATTCATGGAAGGACTCTGGGGAAGACGCCCCATATCGGACATTAAGTCGAGCCGCGGTGTTTTCCATGATCCTGGCTGTCGCCGGCTTACTCTCTTTCGTGTCGCCATGGATGCTGGTTATTCCTATCGCTGGAGTGATTAGCGGCCTGATCGCTTTACAAAATATCAAGAAGTATCCCCTGGAACTAACAGGCGTGGGTGCCACAAAAGCGGGTATGGCGATTTCGGGCATCATGCTGATCGCAGCCCCTTCCCTACACACTTATACCTACCTGACCGAAGTTCCCGAAGGTTACCAGCGAGTATCGTTCAGCTCGTTGACTAGCTCCCCTTACGAAGCCGACTATCCTACGGGCGAAGCCTTAGCGCTGGATGGAAAGCAGATTTTTATCAAAGGCTACATTCATCCAACGTCACTCAGTAGCGGTAAAGCTAAGAAGTTCATTCTGGTTCCTGACTTGGGAACATGCTGCTTTGGGGGCCAGCCTCCGCTGACTCACATGATCGAAGTGACATTAACGGGTAACAAAACCGTGTCTGGTACTTATCGCAAGATTTGCCTCGCCGGTGTATTGAAAGTAGACAAAGAGTTGAAACCTGTTAAAGAGCTTCAAGGCGTCTACTACCAATTGAAGGCTGATTACCTCAAGTAAACTAAAGATCTCTTATTCAGGTGAGTGATTCGTATGCCAAGCTTATTGCGGAATAACAGATATCCGTCATCAAAGAAGTTTTGGCTGAGCGTTTCTGTCGCCTGTCTATCGCTGCCGCTGGTTTCGTTTTCGGCGTTCGCCATCGAATACAACGAAGCTAGTGAGAAGCAGACAACGGATAAGCAGACAACGGATAAGCAGGGTACAGAAACTCAAGAACCTGCCAAGCCGGCTACTGAGTCAGCCAAAGCGGATCCACAGAAACCTGTCGCGTCGAAATCCGATGCATCGCAGAATGACGCCGACTCTGAAAAGAGCTCCACTGATAAAAAAGATTCGGCCACCAACGAGACCAGTTCTTCGGATCGCGCCGCACAGACTCGCGGTCAAGCCCGTCCACTACCAGCGACTCCGGTGGACGATCGCAGCGCGCGTACAGGCGCCAAAGCAAAGGGAGATATTACCTTTGACGACATCAAGTTTGATATCGAGAAAGATGGCGCTTTTGAACGGAGCATGCTCACCGAAGATATCGAGAACATGCATAAGAAAAGCGTTCGGCTACGGGGCTACATCTTACCAGCCTCAGTATTTCAGCAGACGGGTATCAAGAAGTTCGTACTGGTACGCGACAATCAAGAATGCTGTTTCGGTCCAGGGGCCGCTCTCTACGATTGTGTCATGGTAGAAATGACGGAAGGCAAATCCGCCAACTTTACAACGCGCCCCGTCGCTGTTCGAGGAACTTTCATGATCGACGATGAGAGTTACCAATATCCCGATGGTGGCCATTACGCAATCTACAAAATGGTCGCTACCGAAGTTAAATAAACACCATTGGTTGCGAACTTGTCGACACGAGCTGCAATCTCAACAATAAGCCTCTAATCCGCCTGATCAAGTTCAGCTAACCACGCAGCTGAACTAGCATCACTTGGCATACGCCAATCACCGCGCGGTGACAAACTAACACTTCCCACCTTAGGGCCATCCGGAACACAGCTACGCTTGAACTGATTTTGAAAGAAACGCTTCAAGAATAGACGCAGAGCATCTTTAATCTCAAGCTGTGTGTACTCGCGACTGAACTTAGCTTGCTGAGCAAACGCTGCAATTTTTCGTGGAGAAAATCCATTACGAATCATTGAGTAGAGAAAAAAGTCATGCAATTCATATGGCCCAATAGAAGCTTCCGTTGATTGCTGAATTTCACCACTCGCAGATGGTGGTAGTAGCTCAGGCGAAATCGGTGTCGCTGCTATACTCTTCAATACCTGGCTTATTTCGCCGGTAAATTGTTGTTCGGCGACATACTCAATCAGAAATCTCACTAAGGTTTTGGGAATCGATGTATTCACATTGTACATAGACATGTGATCGCCGTTATACGTCGACCACCCGAGTGCACCTTCGGATAAATCGCCGGTGCCTAGAACAAACCCGCCACTCATCAAAATGAGCGTTCGCAAACGAGCTTGAACGTTCTCAAAAACGAGGTCATGGCGATCTTTCTCTGGAAGTTGTTGCAACGTTCGCTGCACTTCTTCCACCGATTTGCCAGCCAAATCTAGACCGAAAGGCTTATGCCCCAAGGCGGCAAATGTATTGAGCGACAGTTGGCGAATGTCTTGTTCATGTGCAGTGATTCCCAATAGTCGCATCAATCGCTTGGCATTATCGAGTGTTCGCTCCGTTGTACCAAATCCAGGTAGTGTCCAACCGACAACACGAGTCGGTGCTTGTCCTAATTGTTGCAATGTCTTAACAGCAACAAGCAACGCCAGGGTACTATCGAGTCCGCCAGATACGCCGATTTGCAAAGTTGCCGTAGATGGCAATTGCCCGAGTCGCTTCGCTAAGGCTGCACACTGAATTCCAAAAATCTCTTCGCAACGAGCTTTGAGAATCCGCGGATCCTTTGGCACGAATGGATGAGCAGCTATTGGCCGACATATATCATTAGGATGAGGCTTGAGCTTCAGCTTGATTCTTCGATTCGGCTGCAAGGCCAGTGTGCGACTCTGATGAAACGTTCCTTGCACTCTTCGATCATGATCAATGCGGTCGCAATCGACATCGACCGTCACATAGGAGCCCGATAAGGGTAATGGTCCACCATCACCAACACGTGTCGACTCACCGAGAAGCGTACCGCACTCGGCAACCAAACAATGTCCGCTGAAAACTAAATCGGTCGTCGACTCTGATGGACCGGCACTGCTGTAAACGTAGGCAGCCAAACAACGGCCTGATTGACTAGCGACCAGATGTCGGCGCCATTCCGCTTTTCCAATAGTTTCATTGCTGGCCGATAAATTCAGCAAGATATTGGCCCCGCCTAGCGCTTGCAGCGAACTTGGCGGAATCGGCATCCACAGGTCTTCGCAGATTTCGATACCCAAGACAGCCTGATTAGCTTCTATCAACCAATCAATTCCGAACGGCACAACCCCAAACCCTGGCACTTCGATCTCGGCCGGTTCGCTTCCATCTGCGGCCTGAAACCACCGCGCCTCATAAAATTCCTGATAGTTAGGCAAGTATTGTTTTGGCAACATCGCAATGAGCATACCTTGCTGTAAGCAGGCTGCTACATTGAATAACTTTCCGTCTACCTTCAGAGGCAAGCCAACAACGATTAGAGTGGCATCTTCTCTGGTACCCTGGGCAATTTTTTGCAAACCTTCCAGGGCAGCGTCAAGCAATGTTTGCTGCGCAAACAAATCGCCGCAAGTATAGCCAGTTAAGCAAAGCTCGGGAAAAAGAATGACCTGGCTTTCCGGGTGCGCATGACAGGCAGCCAATATTGCTTTCGCATTGGCGGCAGGATCCCCCACAACGATCGGCGTACTAATCGCGGTGATCCGGACCAAACCCCAGTCAGTCATCACGCTCCCCTTCTGAACTTTACGTTTCCAGCCATTACTTGTCTATTGAACATCCCAACCTATCACCATGGTAGCCCATCGCTCGCTGGTAAGTGAAAAATTCTGAATGTCCGAAGTACCAATCGATCGTTTTTTTCAATCCCTCGTCCAAACAAACCGTAGGCGCCCACCCCAACTCACCCCGAAGCTTTTCGCTCGATATGGCATAACGCGTGTCATGCCCCGGCCGATCAGAGACATGCCTAATTCTCTGCTGAAGACTACCGCTGGCCAAAGCTGGCAGGAATTTTTCAACCCCAGCCACTAATAACTTGACTAAATCAAGATTGCATATCGACTCACCACTCGTGATATGAAAGATCTCGCCGCTAGGAGCATGCTTGGCGATCTGCAAAAGTGCATTGGCATGGTCATCGACGTATAACCACTCGCGTACCTGGAGCCCACTTCCGTACACAGGCAATTCCTCGCCGCGCATTG
This sequence comes from Pirellula sp., assembly GCA_032116775.1. GTDB lineage: Bacteria > Planctomycetota > Planctomycetia > Pirellulales > Pirellulaceae > JAFLCP01. Next base: position 8,150 of record JAUMAI010000165.1, read on the forward strand.
CTTTCCATATCATCAAGGGAATCAATTTCTCAGGAAATTGATAAGGTCCATAATTGTTGCAACTATGGGTAAAAATGACCGGCAATCCATAGGTTTTTGACCAAGCTCGTACCAGATGATCTGCACCCGCTTTGCTGGCGGCATAAGGCGAATTCGGTCGATAAGGCGAATCGATTTCAAATTGCCCTTCAGTATCTAGTGACCCGTACACCTCGTCCGTTGACACATGCACCACGCGAAAGGTTCGCTGATCATTTTCTGGGAGCTTATGAAAAAAGATTCTTAGTGATTCAAGTAAGTGCGCTGTCCCCAGAACATTGGTCTCAACAAATCTCAATGGATCGTCGATCGAACGATCGACATGCGTTTCAGCTGCTAAATGCAAAACGGTGGTTGGCTGGAATTCACTTACAAGTTCACGTAATCCAACTCGATCCAGTAAGTCCATTTCATGTAAAGCAACACGCTCCGAAGGATGAGCCTCTTCCAGAGCTGCAGGATACGCTGCGTAAGTTAGCTTATCGACAATTGCTATATGAGCTTCCGTTTGGCGATATAACGCACGCACAACGGCCGAACCAATGAAGCCACATCCTCCAGTAACCAATACGCGAGATCCTCTCCAGCTTTCTGAATACCGCCCGCTACCTTGTGGCATCATCGCTCATCTTCACCCAATCTTGACGGTTCGATTTGTATGGGTGCACTCAGTACACATAAGCTCACCCATATATTCACTAGATCGATAGTACATCGCCGCAATTACTGATATCTTATCGCTAGAATATATAAATATCGTACTTCCCCAGCGATCTAACGTCACCTTTGTTGTCTAGGAAAACCATAATGCCTGAGCAGCGCGACTTTTCAGTAACCGTACATGCTATGGCGCCCCATGGTTTCCAGGCTGATTTGATGTGGGAAGGAGAGCAAAGTCCGTTTGCACGAATTTGTACGCATGAAGTAGAACCCAATAAACAAGATGCGACGCTGTTTGTTGTTTCAGAAGAGATAAGCACTTCGCCTGAGGAAATGACCCATATTGTCGAGCAAATGGCTCGTATCATGCAATCCAACCTGAGCACTGAACTATCCGCTTGCACTATTTTTCAGCGGATTGAAGCGCCTGATCCTCCAATTCCCCCTGAAGCTCGGCAAATGCATATTTCTCGATCCGGTGAACTTGATGTGACTCATCGCCTGATCATACGCTCTTTAGCGGATGCAGATTTTGCAGCCCAACGCACTGACAATGAACTTTATCGTAACGTCGCGATCGCCGAGTGCATCTTGAACAGCTCACCACCACAAGTCACGATCATCATGCAAGATGAGAGCCTGATGACCGAACCTGAATCGGAGGGACTCGCTCGTTGGCTTGCTCGGTTGCTGAAGTGGCCATCTGATACCACGATCGATATTTTAAGAGGCAAATTTGTCGTTCAATTCGAAGCGGACTCCGAGACCTAGCAACGCATCGAATACTATCAGCCAACCCTCAGTGGCGATAACAGAGCTTCAAGCTAATTTACCGAAGCGACCAGATGCATTTCTTTTGCTCTAAGGCGCGAAGCCTATTGCTTTAGAGCGCTCTCAGGGAGAGAGCTCTAGCTTGGATCTTCCGCT
>JAUMAI010000165.1:9785-14513 GCA_032116775.1 Pirellula sp.
GCTCCGCAAAAACGCCGGGGGCGAGGGGAGCACTTAGGCAGGGAGATCTAGTCTAGTATTCCGCTTTCTAGCTTTTCCTCTTCGAGTTTTCCCTCTGTAGCATTCCGCTTTCCATTTCGCTCTCTCACCGGACCCACCAAATACTATCTCAAATATTACAGTTTCTTTATAATGCACCGACATCATGCTTTGAACAGATTTATCAATCGCCACGACGAAACACTGAATCGCATTTTCTGAAATCAAATCGATAAGGTATTTGGAGTGGAGACGCCATCATCAGCAGACGATATTCGCGGCCTCATGCTCAAGATCGAGCGCACCTATCGAGACCAGTGGCGTCCAAGTAGCACCTTAATGCTGGCCGAGCTCGTCGCTAAAATTCCCGCGCCCCATGGCGATGAATTATTAGTACGTCTGATCCAAACCGATATGGAATTAGGCATACTCAATTCCCGTAAGCCAACTCTACACTCTTCATCTCCCACTGCTGCTCGCGCTACGGACGCGAATCTCAACGCCGAAGATGATGATGATGATGAACGTGTCGTACCGCGCCTTGAGCTTTACTTGCTTCGATTCCCACAACTTCGCGAGCGGTGGGAATGGCTATCGCAGCTCATCGTTTTTGAATTCACGTTACTCTCAAATAGTAACTATGGTCGATCCGTAGACTATTACTGCGATCTATTCCCGCAATTCTCAAGCTCCATCACTGAGCTACTGCGACGAATCGAGGTGAACCTTCAACGACATTCGTCAACCATTGTCACTTATCGAGGAAGAGTAAACCCCAGCGATACGACTACGGTTGCTTCTTCTGAGGATACGGGTTCGACCTGGATATTACCGAGGACACTAGGTCGCTACTACTTACTTTCCTTCGTCGACTCGGGAGGCATGGGAAATGTCTTCCGTGCACTTGATATGAAGAGAGGAACTCTCGTTGCTATAAAAGTCATGCGTCGAGATGATACTTGGAGTATTTATCAGTTCAACCAAGAATTTCGAACTCTGGCAAAAATTCGCCATCCCAATCTCGTTCGCATGTACGATGCCTTTAGCGAAACCGGACTTCGCTATTTTTCAATGGAACTAATCACTGGTTGTGATATCGGTAGATGGGCTGCCGAAAACCGTCAGCAGAGGCACTTCTACAGTCGTCTCAGAATGTACCTAAAACAGCTTATAAGCGTCATTCATCACCTACACCAACATGGTGTCGTGCATCGTGATATCAAACCCAGCAATGTGCTGTTACGATCTCCACATTGTGCTGTTTTATTGGACTGCAGTTTAGTTCAACGCTGGGACAAAGCATCTGATACGGCTAACCAATCGGAACACGAAGATGTCGTTGGTACTCTATGTTATATGGCTCCCGAGGTGCTTGCGCGTCAAGCAACAACTCCTGCCAGTGACTGGTATAGTCTAGGAGTCATGCTTTATGAATTACTTACTGGCGACTTTCCTATCCCACCAGCCAATGATGTCGATGAGCAACGGTTCAACCAGGAATTTGAGCAACGCTTAGAAACGCTCGCTCCAAACATTCCCATCGATCTACGTCAACTATGCTTGAGCCTGCTGCATAAAATACCATCTGCTCGACCCACAGGTACGGCTATCGCGCAGCTCATGGGGTCCACAACCTCAACACCCATGCGTTCTATCAAACCTCTGATCGGTAGAGGCGCTATCGCCAGCTCGATATTGCAAATACTAACCTTCGATACCCACGCCATAAAACCGCTGATTCTCTATGGAGAACCTGGTATTGGCTTATCGGCGATTCTCGACCAAGTATGCGAAGGTTTTCCTAAAGCAAAGAATAATTTAATTGTTAGAGTAGGCGGCCTTAAGCAAGACAGAACCTCACATAGCATCGTTACTCCACTATTACACAGCTTGCTCGATGCGCTTCGATTTCGTGATCGCGATCATTGGCGACCTATCTTATTGAAACACATGCCTGCGATTGCTACCCATTTCCAGGAAATCGTTTTGCGGGACGAAGTACGGAATATCGAGATTTCAAATACTGTTTCGAAAACCGATTCATTAACCGCCGTTACGAATTTACTCGCCGCTCTGAGCCAACAACAGCGACTTATTATCGTAGTAGACGACCTCCAATGGTGTGATCCAGAAAGTATCAACTTTTTAGTGGAACAGATTTCTGCTTTGCCGACCTGCAATAGTCGCCTTTTAGCCTCCTGCGTTTGCGCTATTGCGAGAGGGGGCTTCCATGATTCTGCTAACAATAAGTCACCGGTTCTGGAAGAACTTGAGCAAAAGCAGCGAATACAATCGATACATATCCCGCCTCTAGGCACCGCCGATATGCGTCGACTTCTTCGCGAATTGGCGCGTGATAGCGACAACTGGAGTGAGCAGCAACTTGCAGATATTTACCGAGGTTCCAACGGAAATCCGGGAAGGTTACGGCACATCTTGCGCTATTTCACGGATGGCCCAAACAGTCTTTCTCTGCAGTCCGGAGATTACCAATTCACGTATTATCGCTGGCACCAGACGGAACTTAGTACCCTAAGTAAGCTCGCTCGCAAGATGATGCAGTTTCTGGCTTGTGCCTATCAGCCCCTTAAACTTGTCACACTAGAACGACTGCTAAAAGCAAGTCCCGACAAACTACAGGAGGCACAAGAAGAACTTGAGCTAGGGCGATGGATAGTCACTACGGAATCGAGCGATGGCATATGGCTGACCTTAGCTGATTCGAACTTGCGCCCCGTTATCTTAGACACTCTCCCTCCAGCTACTCTGAAGCGACGACACCACCGATTAGCCCAGTGCCTGATCACTTTACACGATAGCCCATGGCTGCTTATCGGCTATCACTACCAGGCTTCCGGAAGTTATAGCCGAGCCATGGATGCCTTCAGCGAAGCTCAGCGAACGGCCAAGACAGCCACCGATTTAGCCGCTGTTAATTTTGCAATACAGCAACTGGAAAATAGAAATTATCACAACAGCTAAAATCTAGATAGCGAGCAGCACAGCGCGGTAAAGCTATTACTAAACCCCAACCAACTCGCTCTGTTACCATGCACTGCTAAGCGATTCAATCATCGACATCAGTTCAAAAAAAAGAGGCAACCGCTCGGCTGCCTCTTTTATCTTGATCTAACAACAACAGCAACGACTTATAGATACTTGCCTAGCAAAGCACACAAATCGGCTGTGCGGCAGCTATAACCCCATTCATTGTCATACCAGCTGATAACCTTGGCCAACTTGCCTTTGCCACCGAGTACTTCGGTGAAGTCGGCAGCAAAGATCGAGCTGTGCGGGTCGTCGATAATATCTGAGGAAACGATTGGATCTTCGGTGTATCGCAAGATTCCCTTGAGAGGACCATTAGCAGCGGCTTTCATAGCTGCATTGATCTCTTCAGCGGTAGCTTCCTTCGAAAGATTGGCTGTCAAATCGACAACGCTACCTGTAGCTACTGGAACTCGCATTGCGATACCGGTTAGCTTGCCTTTAAGAGCAGGGATCACCAAACCTACGGCTGATGCTGCACCAGTTGTCGTTGGAATGATGTTCAACGATGCGGCACGAGCGCGGTAAGGATCGCTGTGAGGCATATCCTGAACACGTTGGTCGTTGGTGTAAGCATGAACGGTTGTCATCAAACCGGTCTCGACACCAAACGTTTCGTGCAGAACTTTAGCCACAGGAGCTAAGCAGTTCGTAGTGCAGCTGGCGTTGGAGATGCACTTCATGTCCTTGTTCAATTTGTCATCGTTGACACCGATAACACAGGTCAAGTCAGCTCCATCTTTCGCAGGAGCGCTGAGCACAACTCGCTTAGCACCAGCAGCGATGTGGGTATCGTAACCTGGCTTACCATCTTTAGAACGAGCGGTGAAGATACCGGTGCTTTCGACCACGATATCGACGTTATTAGCAGCCCAAGGCAACTTGGTTGGATCTTTTTCAGCTACAGCCAAGATCTTCTTGCCATTGACAATCAGATGATTCTCGTCGTATCCAACTTCGGCATCGAAGCGGCCGTGGATACTGTCATACTTCAGCAAAGTTGCCAACATTTTGTTGTCCGTCAAATCGTTGACGGCAACTACTTCGAATTCACTCGATCGAGCAATAAGATTACGAAACGTTAATCGCCCGATACGCCCAAAGCCGTTAATTGCAATACGAATTGCCACGCGAAATCCACTCCCTGTACATCAGTATCAAATAGGGTTCTGCCTACAAGTTGGACGGCGATTATACTTTGGAAGGCCCAAACCGGCAACGAGACTCCCCCAGTGGTGGCGCAAGTCTTGGTTTTCCCCAATTTTTTCAGCCTTTTTTGTTTATACCAGGATCCTCTCGAGTGCTTGACAAAGATCGCCCTGAGTGGCAATTACCCGACGGTGTCAGCCGAGGCACTTGGGATTATTTCGGCCTGAAATCCATCGCAACGGACTACGATTCCTACTTTCGGGACCATCCGCTTCTTGAACTCGATGTTGCCTGGGTCAAAGAAAGAATCGCACATTTGCAGCATCCTTCACCACCAGAGCCATCCAGTTCTGCGCCACCATCCTCACCGCTGGTGATCGCCGATCTTGGTTGCGGCACAGCTCGTGCCCTCGCTGCGGTCGCCGTCCCTGAAGCGCAACTCCTAGCGATTGACATGAGCCAACATATGCTGCTGGAGGCAAAAGCCAAGCTGAGCCAACTCCCTAATCCACA
>JAUMAI010000166.1:0-2174 GCA_032116775.1 Pirellula sp.
GTTTATCACTCTCCAGGATCTGCCCTATGGCAACATCTCGCACTGATCCTGAATCCGATTCCGAAGATGAAATCCGTCGCCAGTATCATGAGCTGGCCGAACTGGCTGGCTCGCTGGCACATGAAATCAAGAATCCACTTTCTGTGATTCACATGAACGTGGATCTGATCAGCGAGGAACTTGCTGAGAGCGATTGGTCTGGCAAACGGCGGATGCTCAACAAAGTTGACATGATTCGCCAGCAATGTGAGCGCATGGAAGGTCTGCTACATGACTTTCTCCGCTTTGCTCGCATGCGTGATCTGGACATGACGCCCGGCAGCTTGAATGATCAAGTCGAAACCGTCTTGAAACTTTATCAAGCTCAAGCGGATAAAAATGGTGTTGAGATTTTACGCTATCTCGATCCTGACTTACCCTCGATTTTGCTGCATAGCGATTCTATGCAAGCTGCTTTAATCAATCTGATCAAAAATGCGCTCGAAGCGATGCCTGATGGGGGACAATTAGTCGTCCGAACTCATCCCGTCCCGCGAGGTATCGCACTAGATCTGATCGATACCGGCTGCGGTATGGACGATAACACAGCTATGCATATGTTTGAACCGTTCTATTCAACCAAGAGCGGTGGCTCTGGATTAGGTCTGCCAACTGCACGCAAGATTATCGAGGCCCACGGGGGGCGAATCGCTGTCCAGAGTGCAGTTGGGCGTGGTACCAAATTTGTTCTCGAATTTCCTACGCCTGTTCGCTTGGCACCCTCACGTGAACAAACTGCAGAGAGCCAAGAATAAAGCTCTACTTCCGCAGACAATAAAGCCGATCGCCTCGCCTAATCAGGATCGAGTCGCTCACAATTGCAATTGCGTACTGCCGCACCTTATTGAGCATAGCCCTGGGGTTATCACTCCCTTCCTCAACCGGTGAACCAGCCTCCCAGAGTGAATTCACCGAAACTACTTCGTACTTATCATTGGCAGCAAGTACGGTAGTCATACCATCCTCACCAACAAAATATAGCTGCTCCCCAATTCCGATCGGCGTTGCCCACACTGGATGCCCAAGTCGTTCCGAAAAAATCTCAGCACCTGTCTCAAGATCTAAACAAAATAACATGCCACGTCGATCGACGAAGTAGGCTTTGTCGCGATAGGACATCGGAGAACAAAAACCACAAGTCGCTTTCTGACTTCGCCAGATGTACTTTGCTGAGTAACCTTGATCATTTTTGGTAACTTCAATCATCCCATTGGTTTCAATCGCTTCTTTTGTCGGTCCACCTTCGAGACCTGCCGAAGCTCCAACCAACATTCGTCCTGGAGATACCATGTGTGGAGTAGGTGCTGAGTTTCCGGAAAGCCCCTCCATACGCCAAACCTCTTCTCCATGAGCCGGATCATAGGCGATCAATGTCCCGGGAGTTGTTTTACCAGGTGGTCCAGCCGCACCCCCACCTGCACTCATTACGATCTGCTTAGCCCCATCCGAAGTCTCGAACCATATCGGTGAACTCCAAGCTGTTCCCACGGGACGCTCAACCTTCCAAACGGTCGTGCCATCTTTCTTTGCCACGGCCATTAGATAAGGTTTTTCATCACTCTGAATGCACAGATACACCTGCCGATCATCTTGAAGTGGCGAAGATGATAAGCCATGTCGACTCTTGATTGCCCCGTATTCAGCAACCAGGTCTCGCTGCCACCGTAATGCCCCTGCATGGTCATACGACACCAAATCGCCCGATTCAAACAGAATCACGACTCCATTTTCATCTACTATCGGAGTTGGAGCAGCGCGGCTGTAGTAATCAGTATTCTCACCAAGATTCTTGGTGTTAATCTCCTGCGACCATAGATGCCCACCATCGCTCAGTCGATATGCGGCAACTTTTAATATCTCTTTCTTCTCACCTTCAACCAGCGTCACATATACATTTCCGTTCCATACCACCGGACTGCTTTGACCGTATCCTTCCAAAGCGATCTGCCAGGCAACGTTCTTCGTTGGCGTCCAATCCACCGGTAACTTTTTACCATCGATATTTGCTGAAGCGGGCCCTAGAAATCCAGGCCAGACATTAGCCGGCTTATCTCCCACGATACTCCACAATGCCAGAAGTAATAACCATTTCATAAATGCTTTTTCCAGAACCTAATAGACAAACACTAATGACA
>JAUMAI010000166.1:2184-6805 GCA_032116775.1 Pirellula sp.
AAATTAAAAAAGAAGCTGGCGATCTATTGACCAAACATCACGAGGTCGGCAACCAATCACGATGTCCAGCACAACAAGACCGCCAACTTCCTATTTACTACAAAGATCCAATCGCTTGCTTCGGAACCTCTAAGATCATCAAAGCCTCCGGCTCATACTGAGCAATCCTCAAATCAGTATGAGCAGGAGATGTCCACTTCTCCTTGATCAGCCATTCTCCCCCCGCTAGCGAAGTAACTGTGACACGAAAATCCTTCCACTCCTCCGCCTTCGGTGGATCGATAGTTGGAACTACCTGAAGCTGTGCAATACCATCACCCCTAGAGATACCTTCAAGTACAGCCTCCCACTTGCTCCCAACTTGGCGATGCAAAATAACCTGAACCTCAGCCAATGGCTGTTGTTCGCAGAGCACTTTGATTTTCCATCGTGATTCAGTCTGCAGATCTTCTCCACCCACACATCCGACCAGGAGCACTACCGCGAATAGGCATAATCGCTGGGCTGTGTTAATCATGATTTATTGTCCCAACTCCACTTGCGTCACCTCTCCTCCATTACGCGAGAAAAGGGCTCGATAATTGGCTAGGTTGGTGGTATTACTGATGAACTGCACACTCCCGTCAAGCATCGCATGCATCGATCCGCCGTTATGAAACGAACGAGAAGAGTAAAACCCTCGACCATGCATTCCAATATCTGGAATCGAACTGTTGGGTTGCATGTAACCGTTAATCACCGTCGCGTATGGAACACCTCGTATCCAGGACTCACCGCGATTCCCACGGTATGAACTTATCTGCGCTGGGAAGATCGCTGAGAGATCAGGGTCTCGAATCAATGCACCACCAGCCATATATCCGGGCTGTCCTGCTGGCGCAGATGTGGTACCAGACCAATTCGCTATTCGACGATGCGGTAAATTTGGAGATGGGATCGTTGCTGCTGCCTGGTCACCTAGAACTGTCTCTGCAAACAAAACTGTGAATGAAGTCCCATCTGTGCAGTCCCTGAATCTTGCCCATGAGTTTTCCCACACCATACCATCGGTACGATATCGATCGTCATAATTCGTACCCGTCCCGGAGCCATAGCTGAACATGTAGCTCAAACCACCCGAAGTCGACTGAGATCCATCTGCCAAAACAACTGGGAAATTGGGATTACCAATATCGCTTGGACAGAGGAATGTTGGTACTACGGTCGCTATAGCAATCCGCATCGATGGATTGAAACGCGCCGCCCATGGTGGACCTATCAGTAACGGTTGGCGGAAATCAATGAGGTTTTGGAGATTCGCCTGCTCTATAAAAGGCAAGATACGTGCTTGCGGTGAAAAACTGCTTGAGCCTGTAAGACCAGGAATGCACTTAAAAGCAGATTCGTAGTTGTGAGTCGCTAAAGCCATCTGCCGAAGATTATTGGAACATTGCATACGACGCGCAGCTTCGCGTGCAGCTTGTACTGCTGGCAGCAACAACCCTACCAAAATGCCGATAATGGCAATCACAACCAGCAATTCAACAAGTGTAAAACCATTTGATTTCATTCGATGACGCATAATACTTTCTCTCGATTAAATTCATCTTTTATTGTTTCAATAGCGTTTTCATTCGCCACCTAAAATGTGATGAAAGTCGCTATAACTCATAGCTTGACATTTTTCTGGCCGAGTCATTCATTCGAATCTCAGACCCCACTCGTCACCGGTGGCCAATCAACACGTGACCATCTCAACCACCTCAGGAATGACGCAGGGATGCTAAACACGCATGCCCCTCCGCCGATACGTTTACGTCTTACTAATCTCTGCACTGGATAGCCTGTAGAAGCTCACTATCATGCCAGGCCGTAGCGATGGCGACTAAGTGCAGAGTTAGAGACCAAGATTCCAGTACAGACTGGATTCACAAAATGACATTCAACTGTACCTACCCATATTCAGCCGCAATCTTCGCTGAGATTTTTTGCATGACACTACACTTAGACTCAGCGCGAAATAACGATTGAAAATAGGCTAGCTGTGAAGTACTGGTGGGCCGCGCGCCCATTGAGCAGCCGAGAAGATCACGATCTGTAAACCGTAACCTGGGCGAATTGGAGTTGCACACTCGGAGTCTTCAAGACTCAGGCGATCTGAGGCGACAAGCAGATGTGTCGACGCATGGAACTTACAATAAGGACAAAAATGAAAGCTGCTACCTAAGTCTGCTTCATTACTGATAATTGACGTTTCATCGCTTTGGTCCGTATCGGACAACTTGGATTGCTGGCGTATCTGACAAACGGCATGGTGACAGCCTGCGATATGGGCTGCTGAATGAGTCGATGCGTCAACACTTCCTCCGTGCGGATGGCATAACATGCTATGTAGCATGTCACCGCTGACATATGTCAGCAGGTGGCATAAGAGCATGCCACTAATTAAGAATGCACGGCAACCTGGGCGCACGACGTCACGCTTTTCAAGTAATTGGTTTGTTTAGATTTCTGGTTGCCGACCAGTCCTTGCATTATTAACAACACAGCGCCACTGTCAATACACATTGCACTTATTGTGCACCTGCAAAAGACCTGCGCATCCGGAAATAGGCAACACTTAGTTTCTTACCATACAAGTCCGCTTCGGCTTTATCCTTCTCCTCCAGCGCGTGCTCTAACAGTTCGATACGCTCCTCTACTATCTTGAGCTTCATCTGCTGGTAGCGGGAAAGAGGTTGCTGCCGCAGATAGGCACTCACTTGGAGCTTTCTCAACCAATCCTCCATGATCGGTACCCAATATAAGCCCGTATCCCAGTCGCCCGAGGTTGCGGATGCTACAACCTCTGTATTAACGATCCTCAACTCCTCGAAGATCTCCTCGCGGCTCGGATAGTAAAGGTAGCAGGCAGCAATACTCGCAATTACCAATCCTGCGACACTAACACCTGCAATCACCGAACCTGGGAGAACAATGTCATTACTTAACTTTTCATTTCGCACCGCACACAGTCTTTGTTCGTAGCGCTGATCGCTATCTACGATTCGCAATACGCACCCGCCAATGATTAAAAACGCTAGTAGACTGATTGCGACCAATTCATGAGGCAGTAATGAATCGTTGAGAATCTTTAGGGCCGTTGCTGGAATGTCGTTTGCCCCTGGGCCGAAAGGATTGCAGTAATTATCAAATGCATGAGTATGCCCCGCGGGTTCGACACCCGTGGGATACAATGGCTTGCCAACGGAATAAGCAAGTACCAACACGAAAGCCACAAGCAAACCGACCCAAGTAAAACTCTTCTTCCAGCCATAATTTTTTACGATCCACCACAACATTCCAATATTAAGGCCGGTTCCCAGGACTAGTAAGGCGAATGCCGCTGCTATCGAATTACCATGCTGAAACATCGAAGCCAACTGAACCATAGCAACCATCGGAGTCGCATAGACAGGTATTGCGATGATCGCCATTCGCACTGGAGCCCACAGATCCTTTTCTTCAGCAGCAGTCTGCAGAGAACCAGCCGGGAGGACAAGACTTAGCACTCCCACACCCAGCAAACCACCGACAACATAAAGCATATCTTTACTAACGGTCAGCCGGGCCATCGTCAGCAACACCACCACCAGACGACGCCAACCGTAAGGAGTTGCAGCTAACAACTCACGCTCCTGTGTTGTTCCTTTGAAAATCCAATCCCAAGCGGAGCCCATTACGGTCACAATCGCCAAAGAACAAAATGAAAAGACGATAATCGCTACCGGATCCGATAAAGTAAGCCCGTACAAAACAGAAACGGGATTAAACAGTGGAGCAGTAAGACCAAAAGCTAGAATCACACCACCAACAATCCCCGCTTTCCGCATCTCAGTCATAATGGGAATCGCTCCGAGAGAGCAGACGGGCAGCAGCATCCCCAAAGCCCAAGCCTGAGGCAACTGACGCCAGGTGTTACCTCCAAATAGCTTATGAGTCCCTTGGCGGCCCAGTATTCTCTGAAAAACGGCAGCTACCATGAGACCGATAAGAACAGTTGGCGCTGCTTGCATACCTGCTTGTGCAATACGCACTAAGGCTCCCCAGAATATTCCTTCCATCATCTTTTCCTCTCAAAGTCTATTGATTTGATGAAGTAGATTCAGGTTCGACGACATCAACCGCCGTTTCATCAGTGATCTGCAATTCCCTAAATCTCCCCCGAACCTCTGAAAGAGCCTGTGGCAAAGACGCTATTTGCGACAACAATCCCTGATCACTAATCAGTTTTTCTGGTTGTTCATCTTTGGCGAAACTATCGATCACATCTTGCGTTGCCTGATCAACTTTATTCCAGTCACTTTCACTTAGATCGCTCTCAGCTGCCAATTCTGGTAACCAGCGCACAATATCTCTCAACTCCTGAGCCACCGTGACTTCTGTTGGCTTCTTTTCCAAAGGTGCACCGTCTCGTAAATGAAGGATCAATAACTCGAGTCGGCTTACTGCCCGCTCAAAGTCCTCGGGCAGATGCGCAGGAATATGGTGCGCCTCCTCCGACGTCTGCACCGCAGGTTGGCAGCCTGCTTGCAATACAAGAAAGAGCAAGCCCAGCAGAACGCCACACCTACTGAGAACTCGCCCTTGTAATCCAAAACAT
>JAUMAI010000167.1:0-5015 GCA_032116775.1 Pirellula sp.
ACGCGCTTCATCCGCATAAGCGCGGCCGGCATCAATGGCACGCAACAGCGGCACACCACGCGCCTCGGCCACGGCGTGCAACAAACCGCCGGCGCCGACGATGAGCGGAACGCCCTCGCGCTCCAGTTCCATCCAATCCACGCAGGACTCGGCCAAATCCGTGCATTCGTCGCACCAACGGGCGAGCGAACCCTGCAACTTGACGTGTCCGAGCCGCGCTTCCGTACCGGCCAGCACGCGTTCCAGCGCCGTGATCCGGTTGGACATCAAGTCGCTCAATTCCGACGGCGAAATACCCGTTGCTCCGGCGGCGGACACATCCAGAGACGCGCCGATTTGCACACCGCGCGCCGCGGCCGCGGCGGCCAGACGACGCGTCGTTTCCTCGTCGCCGCTGAGGTTGGCCAGTTCGACGCAGTCCAAGAGCTTGGTCGCCTTTTCGGTCACATCTTCCCCTTGGCTCAACAGGGTCTGCTTAAGCGATTCAAAAACGACTCTTGTTCCCGGTTGGGCTTCGTCGAGGACTTGGGCAAATGGTTTGTCGGGCCCATTTCGGTTAACTCCAGGTTTTGGAGTAGGAGTGTTGGGTGCGGATGTGTCTGCTGTGGTCACCCTTTCCAACAACATCTGATCGTCACCGAAACGGCGATAGCGGACCAAGTCGATAAGATTCGGCATGAGCTCGTACATGCCAAGGTCATCGCGAGTAAATTCGGCAGCGATGCAGATCAATCGAACAGAGGAATAATCGATGGAATCCGCTACCTCTCTTCCAAGTTTGTTGAACACAGCTTTCCAATAGCTGTCCGGATTGTTCCGGATCCATGCCAGATAAGCCACCCCCTGATTGATGACCGTTTTGTGCTTGTCCAGCTTGTACTCGATGACCACTGGGAAACCATTCTCATCGATACCGAGGGTATCAATCCGGTTGCCGGGACCTGCAACGAACTCTGAAGCAACGAAACGGACACCCAACAGAGCATCCAGATTCTTCTCGAATAGGTGCTGGACCTCTTTCTCAAGTTTGAAGGTTTTACCCGAACTTTCTTGGACACCTTGCCCAGTGATGTTGAAAAGACGCAGTTCGCTCATTTATTAACCTCCATTACCGGCAAATTGAGAGTGTCATTAGATGTCATTCTTGATTCCCTTCAAGTTCTGCGACGATGGCATCGATGGCATTTCGCAACTCTGCCTGTCGAGTCACAATTCCCTCGATCTTGGCATTCAGGGTCTTAATATCGACTACTTCGCGGGTGTCTTCCTGAACCACATAAGACGAAACCGCGATATTGTAACTGTTAGCAGAGATTTCGCCACTGCCCACTCGCTTGCAGAAATACTCGATGTCTTCCCGCTTCGTGAACGCCTCCAAAATCTTGTTCTGATGATCTTCGGTGAGCTTGTTCTTGTTACCGCTGCGAGAGAACTCGGAAGAAGCATCGATGAACAGAATATCGTTGTCCAGCTTCGACTTCTTCAAAACGATGATGCAGGTACCAATGGTGGTCCCGAAGAACAGATCCGAAGGCAGCTGAATCACAGCATCCACATAATTATTGTCGACCAGGTACTGCCTGATTTTCTGCTCCGCTCCGCCACGATACAGCACACCTGGGAATTCGACGATGGCTGCAGTCCCGTTCACTGCCAACCAGCTGAGAATATGCATTGTGAAAGCCAGATCGGCTTTGCTTTTTGGAGCCAACACACCGGCTGGTGCGAAACGTGGATCGTTGATGAGCAACGGATTGGCATCCCCTTCCCAATCGATGGAATAAGGTGGATTCGAGACGATGGCTTCGAAAGGCTCTTCACCCCAATGGAACGGATCGGTAAGCGTGTCACCGTGGGCGATATCGAACTTCTCGAAATTGATATCGTGCAGGAACATGTTGATCCGGCACAGATTGTAGGTCGTCAGATTCACCTCCTGACCGTAAAAACCCTGACGAACATTATCCGCCCCAAGCACTTTGGCGAATTTGAGAAGAAGGGAACCTGAACCGCATGCAGGGTCATAGACCTTGTTCACCTCGGTTTTGCCAACCACAGTCAGTCGAGCCAGAAGCTCTGACACTTCCTGAGGGGTATAGTATTCACCACCCGATTTGCCAGCCGTAGACGCATACATCTGCATCAGGTACTCATAGGCGTCGCCAAACAGATCGATGCTGTTGTTGGAGAAACTCCCAGCACCATTGGACAACGGTAAGTTACCAATCGCCTCAAGCAGTTTGACCAGATTGCCATTTCGCTTAGCTACCGTTGCAACGAGCTTGTTGCTGTTCACATCCAAATCGTCGAACAGTCCTTTCAGATCGTCTTCACTTTCGTTGCCTTTGGCAGAAGCTTCAATGTTTCGAAAAATGCGGCTCAGGGTCTCGTTCAGGTTCTGATCCAGCCTCGCTTTTGCACGAACATTGGTGAACAACTCGCTTGGGTAGATGTAGAACCCTTTTTCGCGGACTGTTTCGGCGCGACCAAACTCAGCCTCGTCATCACTCAGTGTGCTGTACTCAAACGTAAGATTACCCGCTTTCCTTTCTTGTTCATTGAGATAACCGGCAAGGTTTTCGGAGATGAATCTGTAGAAGAGCATTCCGAGCACATAGCTCTTGAAATCCCAACCATCCACACTTCCACGAAGGTCGTTGGCAATGCGCCAGATGGTTTTATGTAACTCGGCGCGTTCTGTATCTGAAGTCTGGTTCATTTGTATGCGTTTAGAGTCAGATAATCGGCAAAATTTAGCACAGTCGGGCACTTTTGCTTCAAAAAACTTCAGATCAGCATGGCCCTACTCTCACATATCGAACTTGATCAATTTCTTCGCTATACTCCTTTACTTACCCACAAGTAGAGCCTCCCCGAAGTCAGACGTGAAAACCTACCTCGCCGACATCATCCCGAAAATCCAGCGATTCAGCAAGCAGCTGGACAACCTCACCTTGCTCACCAATCAGCACTGGGTGGTCATCGATGGCATCTTGGAAGGAAAAAGCGTCTACATCTTCAGACCCAATGGGGAGCTTCTGATCTCCACCAATGGAGAGGTTGAAAAGGCTCGATGGGAACTGCTTGGGCAAAATTCCATCCTCGTCGACATGAAACACAAGAGCTACCTGTTCAAACACGGCTTCTTCGATGAGAATGTCCTGGCTCTGAAGATCGATGGACGGGAGGAATATGCGTTTCTGTTGAATGAGAATAGGTATTCCGGGGAGTTGAACACTTCGGAGCATGTTATTGACTACCTATCATCATCCTATTTATCAACTGATGCGAAAAGGTTGTTAATCTCCCGTGATGATAATGAAAGCACAAATACCGCCGCGCCGGAAGCGGTAAATAACATATCAACAGATTACGAAGTCAATGCTTTTGACGAATACATGGAATCTGTTGTTGAAAAAGGTTTGAAGAAATATGATTACATCTTTCTTGCAGTTGTCATTATCGCAATTGCCTATGCCATCCTTATAAAAATGTGAACTTACTAAACATTGGGCACGAGAGTAGATAAATACCTTTTTTAATATCATAAAAAATGCAAAACAACTGGTATGTGATTACATAGAATGTAGTTGTAGTAGAGAGAAAAATGTTTATGAGTCGGCGGGGAGTGATTACCCTGACTGATTCCGAGCCCACCCCTAAGTCCTCTCAAGTACTATAAGAGGGGGTGGGCTCGTTTTTTTATTCAATCAGCTAAACAGACATTGACTTAAAACATCGTTTCATATCAACCTTTTTCAAAAAATTCAATCGTATGGATCCCGAACAGCACTTAATAATGCGGTCTATTAAATACGGTATTGATCACCCCGAATTCACCGATGCTGATTTCCAGAGAGATGTGATCATTCCCAAAGAATACAGAATGCTCACTGGAATGTTTTTTTCGAATACCTTGGATCCGAATGTAAATGCCCTTTTCCAACTTGTAATTGAACGACAGGTTACAAATGAAAATGGTGAGAAATCATTGATTGCTTACTACTCTCTTCTTCCAAGTGCATTGTTCGCTTACCTTGACTTGATGGAGTTAAAGCAGTCTCGGGAATTTGCCCATGAATCATCCATCTTGGCGAGAAAAGCAATTAACCGTTCGACACTTGCCATATGGGTCGCAGTCCTGATCGCCTTTGCTCAGACAGTTGTTGCTTTGCTCTATTGAAAGATTCGACTTTGTTGATATATCAGTTCATGTATGCCCCAATAGATGACAAATATCTTCCAAGTATCAAAAACAGTCACTGTATTTTAGAGGCGATTACCCTTTGCTTCTCTTGTTAACTAAATGAAACCCACCTCGGAGGAATCTGGGGTGGGTTTATTATTTTCCTTTGAACCGAGTTAAGCGCCTTTAGTCTCGATGCCAGCTGACTCTAATTGGATGATCATGGACCCTGTCAGATCAGTGAATTCATCCCTGATACATAGCCTAAGATGCCGGAAGTGCCATGTAATTGGAACCAAGGTTCGAAACGGGTTCGTTTATGGTTCGCAATTTGTTTTGGTCAAAGGCTGACATGATCCGTATTTTTTTTGCATACATCGTCCAAACCTCGTCAAATAATAGTGAAGCAAATCTTTTTCTTAGTCATCTCATTGTCGGTCTTGTGGGGCTGTACAACCGGAAACAACCCGACCTACAAACTGACTACAACGGTATCGCCAACAGGATCGGCCACAATTCTTCCTACTAAATCTTTATTCAATAAAGGTGAAACAGCTGTCTTGCAGGCGGTTCCAAACTTTGGCTGGCGATTTGTTCGCTGGGAGGGGGATCTAAATAGTACCGTGAATCCAGTCAATTTGGGTATGACAAAGGATTACAACATCATTGGAATATTCGAGAGACTCAACTATAACCTCACAGTCACAGTCGAAGGCCAGGGATCTGTAACGGAAAGGGTTGTGACCGCCAAGACGACGGAATATCCCTTTGAAACTACAGTGGAACTCACACCGACACCTGCATCTGGTTGGGCTTTCAAAGAGTGGAG